>CAZXWD010000024.1:16090-22604 GCA_964644135.1 uncultured Bacteroidales bacterium
TCTGAATCATTGATGAACTTCAACAACTTCACGATATTGATCCGTGTCATAAGGTTAACATAAAGCCCCAGGAACTGTGGCCTGTTTTCCAGTAAAAAGGCACATAACTCATCATAATCGCTGAAAGTGGAATCGAACACTTCACAATCGATATTCCTGGTCTTAAGGTACGTTGCAATATGAAGCAATCCCTGCGGAGGATAAGGCATCATCACA
The DNA here is from genome assembly GCA_964644135.1 of uncultured Bacteroidales bacterium. GTDB lineage: Bacteria > Bacteroidota > Bacteroidia > Bacteroidales > JAGOPY01 > CAZMOK01. Next base: position 16,307 of record CAZXWD010000024.1, read on the forward strand.
ACTTCTTCCACTTTGTCCTCTTTCAGGAAATAGCCATGACTGAGCAATACTTTCATTTCTGCACCTCCAGTTCAACTAGGAAATGATCCGACATACCGGCCAATTTCCCAATGCCACCTGATAATCTCTCGAGGTTGTTCAGCAAGCCCAGCATGCGGGATTTATTCCTGAAATAATTATTCAGATACGATGGTGGGATAAAAAAACCTACCGGCCTGGCTTTTTTAACCCTGAATTTTTCACCTGCCAATGCTTTGATCCCGGCAGGGGAATAGAACCAGGTCTTAACAGCAGATCCGCCCAGTGTGACGTCCAGTGGCCCGCCGCCTTTTCTCCTGACTGAAGCCTCTTTGTTTCCTTTCATTCTGAAATAGAACCACTCCCAAAGACAAAATTGCGACATTAATACCATTACAAACCTGCCCCCGGGATTCAGCATTTCAAAAGCCTGGTCCATGATAGAACCCAGGGAACCGGGACTTACGCAGTTCAACCCTCCAAAATTGCTGAAAACCATATCGAAGCTCCGGTCTTCGGGATAAGCATTAATATCTTCCAGGTCAAGTATGGTAAAGGAAACGTTTGCCTTATTGTCGGATCTCTTTGCCTTGCCTGCGGCGATCTCTATCATCTTCTCCGAAGCATCGGTGGCCATAACATTATGTCCCATATTGGCCATCCAGAGGGCATCCTCCCCGGTACCACAGCCCAGCTCAAGGATTTCAAGGGTTTGCTTGTGCCGAAAATATTTTTCCAGGTAGCTCCATACCCTGTGCCTCTGGAACCTGCCTATTGGGGAATGGACAAATTCATGGTCATATTTGCTGGCGACCTGGTCAAAAGATCTTTCCATAGTTCAGATACCGCCTGTTTGTTTCAGTTTTAACCTGTCGGCCCAGATGGCCGGGTAATAATATGCCACTGCTATTGCATACCTAAGTGTTTTTCTGTTCCATATTGAAGGCTTTACCAGCGCACTCCGCAGGATCCTCATACGCTGCCTTCTCCTGTATAGCTTATGCGTGTACCTGTGCAGCCTTTTATAATATTCCGGGGGAAATGTACCCGTGTACATCAGCGCCAGCTCGTCCGAATCGGTCCAGTTGGCTTTATCCTTAAGCTCTTCCTTTACCTGTTCGTGAAACGGTGTGCCGGGAAGGGGGTATGATATTGAAATACCCAGATCGTCGGGCATGGATCCCATTATCATTTTTATAGTTTTCCTGATGTCTTCGAGCTCTTCCCCCAGGTACCCGAATTGTATGAAAAAAGCAGCCTTGATACCATGATCTTTCAGTAACTCCCTGGCCCTGACAATCTGTTCCACTGTCTGCCCCTTGTTCATTGCATCAAGCACCTTCTGGGAACCGGATTCCGCGCCTAACCAAACAGTATCCGCTCCCGTAGCTGCAAGATTTTCAGCCATCCTGTCTTTTAAAATAAGGTCGGCCCGGGATTGCACAGTATATGAAAAAGAGAGGCCGCTTTCAGTCACAAGCCTCCTGAACTCATCCATCCATCCTTTCTTAAGCCCGAAAATATCATCACAGATCCAGAAATGGCTCACCCCATATGTATTGATCAGAAGTTTCATCTCTTCTACCACATTTTCAGGCGATCTTGAATTGTATTCATATCCATAGATGGGCTTTGCGCACCATGAACAATTATAGGGACAACCTCTTGTAGTGGCCAGGTTGATAGAAAAACAGCCATGGTTTTTCAACCAGGTATTTTTATACTTTTCCAGGTCGGCCAGGTCCCATGAGGGAAAAGGAAGGCTGTCGAGATCACGGATAACAGGTCTGAGTTCGTTCTTTATAACCTTCTCAACGGCTTTATAAGCTATTCCCTGTATTTCACCGGGATCAATATTATTTTTTCGCAGAGCGATGAACAGTTCCCGGAGTGTTTCCTCCCCTTCGCCGAGAATAATATAATCGGCGCCTTTTTTAAGGTATTCCCGGTAATGATCCGTTGAGTCGGAACTTGAAACAATAACAGTGCACCCCTTCTCCTTCCCCATCCTGATCATTTCAAAGGCAGCCTCCCTCATGTTTGTGAGGCACATTTTCGTGAGGTAGTTGAAACCATCATCATAGATCACGAGGAGACCGGGTTGGTGCATTTCCAGCAAGGGGGCCAGTTCTTCAGGGCTTTCCGTGAGGTTGGTATCGTGAAAAACAACATCACCCCCCTCCCCTCTCAGAACGGATGCTGCGTAAAGAGTTCCCAGGGGCGGGTAATACCGCTTCGACTTCCATTGCTTTTGATCGAAACGATAAAAGTAAGAGTGTGTCAGCAATACCTTATTCCCCATAATCAATTTTTACGTTCTTGTTCTTTTCAAATTCAGAGGCCCTTTGCCTGAAAGCGCTCAGGACCCTGTTCTGAAAATCGCCGGGATGATACTTGGCTTCGTTCCTGCTCAGGCGAAAACTTTTTTCAAGCAGGTTCCTTTCATGGTTACGGTATTTTTTCTTCCAGTACCAAACAGTGAATTTCATGGCAAGAATATCCAGCCAGTTGCCTGCCAGGGCTGTTAACAGACCTTCCATAAGCCTTTTCAGCCTGCCTGCTGATGATCCTTCTTTTTCAGGAATTTTATTCTGAAGATAAGCGGGATAATATTCTTCAACCCATGAGTTTGACCTCAGGAATGAATCGATAAGGTTATGACCGGAAACCGGTATCATTGTATTTATTTCAGTGGCCGTGAAGATGTTTTTATCTCTTATCTCAAGATTCTCCTCATCGATAAAATAATTAAGGCAGAAAAAACGAAAGGAGTTCAGCAGGAATATTTTTTTATAGACCACAAGAAGTGTCCTGGCCAGCCATAACCGGTTGGGTTTTGTGATGATGAAATAATCAACATCCTTATAACTGTCCATGTAGCCTTTCGATATTGAACCGCTTAACGCCACCGCCCTGACAAAAGGGAAGCTGCTGATAAGCCTGCCCGTCCTGAGCGCCCTGGGCATTGCTTTCGTGGTGTTCTCCCTGCCTTTTTTTCTTCTTATTGAAAGCTGTGGGTCCTTTCTAACAGAATAATAGCCATTGAGCCTGTAAATGAGGTTTTCACCAACGAGGGATTCAAGGCAGTCCTTTTCAGCATTCGCAATGGAGCAATCCTCCATTAATTCCCCTTCCGAAAGCGGATGGTCGAAAATATCGTAATAGAGGATCAGCCTTAAAACCTTCGTGGAATCATCACTGACAGTAATTCTATTATTTTCCGGATCCAAAATCAAACTAGCTTTAAAGAGATCAGATTAAAGGTACTTAATTTTCATCTGCATATTGAAATACATCCACAAATATATATAGGTTTTTACGACTATAACAACTGATAAAAACGGTACGGATTTTGATCGGATTGCATTACATCACAACGAATTAGATATTTATATCAAAAATCGTAATGATCGGATAGTTAACTTAATGTCATTGTGTAATTTGCAAATAAAAAATAAATATAAAAGTGGAGTTCAAAGATTACTATAAAATACTTGGGGTCAATAAAGACGCCACCCCTGATGATATCCGGAAAGCTTACAGGAAGCTGGCGCGTAAATACCATCCGGATGTCAACAAAGACCCGGAAGCCGAAACCCGCTTCAAGGAGATAGGAGAAGCTTACGAGGTACTTAAGGACCCGGAAAAACGGAAGCTTTATGACCAGTATGGCGCCGATTGGAAAGCCGGCAAGCAGCAGGAAGAATACCAGCAGCAGTACAGGCAGCAATACCAGGATGCCGGGTTCGGCGCCGGCGGAGGATTTGATTTCGGCGGTGGTTTTGGCGACACAGGAGAGTTCAGCGATTTTTTTGAGTTCCTTTTCGGGGGTGGAAGGCGCAGTGGCAGGTCGGAAAGGCAAAGGGTAAGAAGGAAAGGTGAAGATATTGATGCTTCCATTACCATCCCGATGGAAGATGCCTTCAAGGGCGCCACCAGGAGGATCAGCTTCAGCCGGCGCACCATAACGCCTGAAGGGCGAACTGTCAGCGCCCCTGTCAGCCTGGATGTGAAGATACCTAAAGGCATCAAGAACGGACAGAAGATCCGGCTCGCAGGACAGGGATATCCCGGTATGAACGGAGGTGAAAGCGGCGACCTTTATATCAAGGTTGAATTCGAAAAACACCCCTATTTCAAGGCCGAAGGAGCAGATCTTTATGCAGACCTGCCCGTTGCCCCATGGGAAGCTGCACTGGGGAACACAGTAACCATTCCCACACCGGGAGGCAGTATAAAACTGAAAATACCAGCCGGTTCTTCGCAAGGCAAAAAGCTTAGGATCAAAGGAAAAGGCATTCCGTCAAGAACTCCCGGCGACCTTTACGTTATCCTGAAGATCGTACTGCCTCCCGCCAATACCGAAAAGGCCAGGAAGGTGTATGAAGAAATGAAGAACCTGAATTTTAACCCACGCGCAAATTTCGGAGGATAAACCATGGAAAGAGACCTGTTCAGAGTGCATCACGGAACGATCATCGATGAAGAAGATGACATCACCCTCATCCAGTTATGCAATTATTGCCGCATTGGATCCGACCGGGTTATAGAGATGGTGGAAGAAGGGTTGCTCGATCCCAGGGGAAGATCCAAAAGCGAGTGGCGTTTTGAATTTACATCGGTCGAGCGCGTGAAAAAAGCGGAGCGGCTCAGCAGGGACTTCCAGCTAAGCCTTCCCGGCGCCGCACTGGTAATTGACCTGCTGGAAAGGATCGATGAGCTGGAAAGGCTGCTCGATATCGATCGCGATTGAATACAGGGTTAATCCCTTCATCGTCTGTGTTTTTTTTGTACATTCATATTTTAAACATGCGGAAATGAAACAGTCTCTACTTCTTATTCTCAATACATTAAGCCTTTTGGCTGCCCTTTTTGTCAATTATTTATCGGGTACAGGATTTTTTGACGGCAATACCGTAGGCGATGTAAGCGCACAGTACGATTCCCTGTTCACACCGGCAGGTTATGCTTTTGGCATCTGGGGACTGATCTACCTGATGCTCATCGCTTTTGTTGCCTACCAGTGGTATGCCTGGGTCAAAAATAAAGACGACCATGAACTGAAACAAACCGGTATATGGTTCATCCTCAACAACCTTTTCAATGCGGCCTGGATCTATGTATGGCTAAACGGGTACCTGGGTATTTCGGTGATAGTCATCCTTTTAATGCTTGTCACCCTCATTATCCTGATGTTCCGTCTCAGGCTTGAGACCTGGGACGCCCCGGTAAGGGTCATTGCATTCGTATGGTGGCCCATTACCATTTACCTCGGATGGATCATCGTAGCCACAGTTGCCAACATTTCGATATACCTCATGAGCACAGATTGGGGCATGTTTGGCATATCGGAACCTTCCTGGGCAATCATCATGATCATTGCAGCCACCCTGATCTATGTTTTCCTTATTTTCACAAGGAACCTCCGTGAAGCCGCCGGAGTGGGGATATGGGCGCTTGTTGCCATAGCAGTAAAACAATGGACTGCCAATGAGAGTATCGCCATTACGGCGATTGTCATGGCCGGGGTGCTGTTCCTGTTAATTGCCATTCATGGCTACCGGAACCGTGACACTTCACCTTTCATAAAAATACAGAGAGGGGAAGTGTAAACATGTGCGCATGTTCGCATAGGGCCATGGATGCATGGGGCATAGAATTAGAAAGGTTAACACCGTTGACCTTGATGGCAGGAAGATTCATTACGCCCAAAAATAAAAAGCCTCACACTTTCATGCAAGGCTTTGATATTCAGTTGTCGGGGTAGCAAGATTCGAACTTGCGACCTCCTGCTCCCAAAGCAGGCGCGCTAACCGGACTACGCTATACCCCGAGGAGGGTTTGAGTTTGGGTGTGAGTTTGAGTGTTGCTTAATTCACAATGTGTTTATTTGTTTTCGGTACAAAGCTAATAGCATTTTGGAGGCCTCAACATAACCAGAATACATTTCTGCGTAGAAATCATTTTCAAGAAGATTCATTTCATTTAAAAGGTCAAGTATAGCAACACACTCGTAAAGCGACCCCCTTGCGATCGTGTAGAAATGTTTCTTGTCGTTGATACTTACCCTGCCTGTACCTTCAGCTAAATTGAGCAAAATACTCATTGAAGCTCTCTTCCATTGATCAACAATGTATCTGTCAATCTCGCCGGATCTGTTAAAGAACTTTAGTACTTTTATGTTGAGTGACTTAATTGTCTGATAAACCTTCAACTTCTCAAAATCAAACATCCTCTGCCCCCCCCTTCACTTGTCTTTCTTCACACTCAAACTCAAACT
>CAZXWD010000024.1:22704-34398 GCA_964644135.1 uncultured Bacteroidales bacterium
AAGCTCTAAGCTCTAAGCTCTAAGCTCTAAGCTCTAAGCTCTAAGCTCTAAGCTCTAAGCTCAAATCGGTGTGCAAAGGTATGAAAAGTTTTATTTTCTACAATCGGATTTTCTTGCAGGAAAGCCCAAATTATGCCTACGTGCTTTCCTCTATCCACTGCCTGTATTCTTCCAGCTATCTGAAACCACCCATTTATCATTTCACTTTGACAAGATTATTCTTAATTTTCGTCCCTCAAAATAAATGATGAACATGAATCTTAAAATTACTCTTCTAATCCTCATCCCCCTCCTCCTCGCCATGCTTGCAACCGGCCAGCAGAAGGGATATGAAGTGGTCTATCAACGAATAGACAATGGCAAGGTTGATTCGGCCAATAACTTCAGCTTCACCTTTAAAGATAATGTGGCCTATTTGTCCCCACCTGAATCGGCCACCAAGCAGTTCATTGACTTCAACAGGGAAGAACTGGTTGATATCATGCAATTGGGCGAGGATACTTACAGGACTGTCACACCTTTTTCGGAAATGGACAAGCCTGTGTTGAAGGTTGAAAAAGAGATGATACTGGGCTACAATTGTTCAAAGGCTGTTTACAAGGCATTCTCGAATACCATTGAGGTCTGGTACACAACCGGAACAGAAGCAAAGGGAAGCCCTTATAAAAGTTACATGCCCGAAAACAGCCTGGTGCTGAAAACGGTCGTTAACGGGAACCGGGCGCTGGTGGCATTGGAAATTAACCTCCTGGAGGAAGAGGTTGAACCGGAATACCCATATGAGGAAGCCAGTGAAATAAGCAAAGCGGAGGCCCGTGAACTTCAAATCAAATCGAGGTATACCAATTTGCCGGTGTTTCGTAAGCAGCAAATCAATTTCGGTGACGAAATTGTCAATCCCGAATTTGGCCTGCCGGATACAACATACCGCTTTTCAAACGGGACAGTCATCATGAAAAAGATCAAGCTTCCCGATATCAGCAAGAAGGGAGGAAGTGTATATGCAACAATTACAAACTGGTCGAACGGGGATGCCTACGACAGGACATGCAGCATGTTTACCATTGCCGGGAAAAAAGACAAGTCGGTTTTGGATGCGTTCCAGCAGGGCATTGAGATCATGCCGGTGATCCATGATAACAACGGGGATGCCTACCAGGGCTTTGTCAGCACTGATGCGTACGAAGTCCCGGTGGAACTGATGCGGTTCTTCACCTCCTTCGGTGTCTCCCACTTCAACAAGATCAGGGAGATCAACAATTACCCCTGGCAGGATTCAGTGGTTTACAAACAGGATATCTCCTCCCTGATCCCCAACACTGACAACGAGATATGGGTTGGCGTTTTTATCGGCAATTATGATAAAGGGGGCCACTTACTGAGCCTCGACCTGCAGTTCTATCCGCCCTGGGATGATGAGCCTGTTGATGAAAAATGGATCGAACCCCTGTTCAGCACCATCAACATCCTTGAAATGTCGGGCCAGAACTACGGAAGGCTTTTTGATACGGATACACTGCAGATGGAATTTCATGTTCCTGAAAACGTTGAAGACCTGCGGCTGCTATTCACAACTACCGGGCACGGGGGCTGGGGAGGTGGTGACGAGTTCAATCCAAAGCTCAATCAGGTATTCATTGACGACAGACTGGTGTTCAGTATTGTTCCCTGGCGCACTGACTGTGCTACCTACCGTATGGCGAACCCGGCTTCCGGGAATTTTGCAAGCGGCCTGTCATCCAGTGACCTGAGCCGTTCTAACTGGTGCCCGGCAACGCTCACGCCACCCTATATCATCCCGCTAAATTATCTTGAGCCGGGAGAACATACCATTGAGGTGATTATTGACCAGGGCAAGGATGAAGGCTCTTCCTTCAGCCACTGGGGGGTTAGCGGCGTTCTGACCGGAATCATTCCGGCCAGATCAGAAAATCCTTAATCTTTCATGTCCGTAACCGGACATAAGTGCCCGATATTCAACTAAAGAGTTCCAGGCCTGAAGGTCATAATCCTTGTAATCTCTATGTTAAACCATGGTTAAGAAGACCTTACATTTCATGGTATGGTTTTGGAAGATACCTGCTGAACATAACCAAAACCAAATTAAATTATCATGAAAAGAACCGGATTACTGATGATTGGCATAATGCTTTGCTGGACAGCATTTGCCCAGGCACAAATGCACGAACCTACAGAAATACAAAGCGCTTACCGGGATGGAACTCGCTCACGCGGTGGAATACCCGGCGAGAATTACTGGCAAAACCATTCCGACTATACATTGAAAGCAAATTTTGATCCCCAAAGCAGAGTGCTTCATGGTTCGGGCACCATTACCTATACAAACAACAGCCCCGATACCTTGAAATATCTTGTCATCAAGCTCTTGCCCAATATACATAAAAAAGGAAATGCCAGGGATTTTACTGTGGGCCCCGAGCGCCTCAATGAGGGCATGGTCCTGGAAAGCATGTCTATAAACAGTGTTGAGCAGGACCTGGATAATCACAAGAAATTCAGGGAGTATGGCACAAACCTGTATGTGATCTTTGACAGGTCAGAATACATTCCCCCACAATCATCACACGACATCTCTGTTAGCTGGCATTACGAAGTTATCATGAATGGTATTCGAAATGGCGGGTTTACCGACTCCGCTTTTTTTATAGGCTACTGGTATCCGCAGGTGGCAGTTTACGACGATGTGTATGGCTGGGACCGTGAAGATTACACGGGCGGGCAGGAAACTTATAACGACCTTGCTACCTATAAGGTTGAGATCACTCTTCCGGGAGATTATATGGTATGGTCAACAGGGGAACAATCAAACGAACAGGAGATCTTTACAGAAGATCTTATGGAACTGATAGAGAAATCGAGGCAATCAACAGAGGTTGTCAATATCATAACCGGGGAGACATACGAGAAGGGCAATATTTTCCTTGACAATGAAAAGCATACCTGGAAATTCAAGGCCGAAAATGTCCCGGATTTTGCCTGGGCGTGCAGCAATTACTATAACTGGGATGCGAGTAACCTGGAACTTGATAATGGCAGGAATATCTGGATAAGTGCTGTTTACCCTCCAGGCTCAAAAACTTTCAATGAAGTTGCTGCCGTAGCGCATCAAAGTATCGATTATCTTTCCAATGTTTTCCCGGGTGTACCGTACCCATTTAACAAACACACAACTTTTAACGGGATACATCATGTTGCTGTTGAATACCCCATGATGGCAAACAACAGCGACCACGCTTCAGTGGAGATGTATACCGAACTGACAATTCATGAAATTGCACATAATTATATCCCGTTTTACATGTTGAGCAACGAACGGAAACATGCGTGGATAGATGAAGGCTGGGTAAAACTCATCGGTGAGTTGCACGGAGAGACCCTCGGTTTTATACGTGAAAATAAAACTGCGCTGAATACGGTAGCAGTCTATGAAAGAATAGCCGGAACATCCGATGACCTTCCCCTGATAGTCCCCAGCGGGAACATGACTGTCAGGTACAATTTCTTTCACTCTTACGCTAAGGCAGCCAATTCAAACTTGATGCTAATGAAGCTAATGGAGGAAAAGGGGATTGAAAATCCCTTAAAGGAATTTATTACTGCCTGGGCCGGAAAACATCCCACCCCGTATGACTTTTTCTATTACATGAACACCCTTTGCGGCGAAGACCTCTCATGGTTCTGGAACCCGTGGTATTTTGACTTCAGCGCACCGGATCTCAGCATCAAAAAAAGCACCGGCAACAATGAAGTAATGGTATTTAATGAAGGAGGAATACCCCTGCCGGTAACACTTACCGTGACTTACAAAGATGGACACAAGATCATTATTGAAAGAAGCATATGGAGCTGGGCCGATGGAAAGGACCAACTTATAATCCCTATTGCTCACATAATGGATGTTACCTCAATCACCCTGGGTTCCCCTGACATTCCTGACATCAGCGAAGAAAACAATGTACTGGATCTTCAGGCAACTGACCTGGGAAAGCTATAGAAAGGCCCTATCAGATACTACTTAAAGGTCGGTCGTCCGCTACCTTCTGTAAAAGGAGGCTTTGACATAATTCTCCTTATCAAGCTTTCAAAATCAACACTGATAAGTTCAAGCCTGTATTGCTGAAGCGTAATCAGGTAGCAGCTCTGCCTTATTCGCTTTGACTGGGCTTGAAGTTTATCCCTGTCATATTCAGTAAACTTCGGTTCTCGCTGTGCATAGGATCTTCAGACATGCTTCTCATTTATATTAGCTGAGTATTCGTCCCTGATAGCTTTGAGCAAAAGTTCTTCATAACATATATTCTCTCTCACAAAAACGGCATCGTATTTAAGCTTTGGACATCCCTCCAGCTTTATTCCCTGTTACGATAAAGAACCTGTAAAGGATCTCAACACTCAAATCTCAACACTCAACTCTATTCAATGACCATAACCTTCTTTACTGCCAACTGCCGGTTACCTTGTCCGCCGAAGCTCAGCGAAGGTGGGCCAACTGCGAGTTGCTTCAAGAAATACACCCCCGGAGCAAGCTTCCCTGCCTCAAACGCAAAAGAATGCTCCCCGGGCATTAATTCCTGCTCAACAATTGTCGAAATTTCCCGTCCATGCAGGTCGAACAGAACAATTTTAACAAACTGGCAATCGAAAATCGAAAACCGACAATCGACAATCCCACGGGTGGGGTTGGGATAAACCTCCAGCCTGGTTATCTCCTTTTCATCGATCCCTGGCAGCACACCATACTTCAGGATGGTGCCTTCGTTTCCCACAGCCCAGCCATTTTCATCATCAAGCATCTGGATGTCGTTAAGATGCTGATTTACAGGTGTTTCCTGTGTGGTCCAGCCGAATATATAGTTAGGAGTATGGATGATGGTCCCTCCTTCCCCGCAAGCCCAGATCTTGTTGGTCCCCGGAGCCCCTGACACCCCGTACAGGTCCTGTGTTGTATTGGTCGTTGTTTCAACATAATCAGCCCATTTATTTGTAGTGTACAGGGCAGTCCCTTCCGTACCGACCACGCACCCGTTCAGCATCCCCCAGTTGTAAATGGAATAAAGGTCAACTCCCAGTGAGGGCATACTGATACTCATCGACCACCCGGTTGATCCGCCACTGTTGGTAGTAAAGAAGGCTCCCCCCACCCCACAGGCATTACCGTTGAGTGCATCCCTGAAATGCACGCCGTAAAGTTCGGCATTCATTACAAAAATATCCATCTGGGGTGCCCATGTATCGCCCCCATCGTCGGTGTAAAGGCTGTAGTTTTTTTCATCCCTGATCCCCACTGCCCAACCAATATCATTATCATGAAAATAGACATGATTCAGGTGGTGAGCTTTTTGATGTCCTATACTGGTCCAGTCCAAACCTCCGTCAGTGGTTTTCATGATCAACGACCCGTCGGCATAACCGGTGATACAGCCATGGCTCTGATCCGAAAAATGCACGCAGGTATAAGTACCTTCGCCCACATCTACCGTCTGCCATGACGACCCGCCGTTCTGAGTGATAAGCAATGTTCCCTCTTCCGTCAGGATCCAACCATGCTGTGCATCAGCAAAACATACAGATTTTAAATTTTCGCTTATTGGCGAACTTACCTGTTCCCACGATTGCTGCGAAAAACAGGTAAGTGAAATGATGAAGGACAACATCATCAAAAGTGACAACTTTTTCATGGCTGATCTGGTTTTGGTGAATAACCTGGTTTGACTCTTAAAGATAAGAAATCCGGCGCCTGATGTCAAAAAACAATTCTTTAGGAGATTATTTCATAATTTCACAAAAAAATTCGAACAATGATTGCCCTTATCCATACCCATTCCCTGCTGGCCTGGTTATTACTTGTCCTCCTTCTTTTATCTGTAATCGTTGGTATTGTCAAGAGCACCGGCAATAAAGAGTACAGGAACCCTGTGAAGCTTCTCTTCCTCACTACCATGATCATTGCCCATCTTCAGGTTGTACTGGGTATAGTGCTCTATTTTTCAAGCCCTAAAGTGGTCTTTTCTGAAATGACCATGTCAGTAGCCCTGTACCGCTTTTTCACCCTTGAGCACCCGCTCCTTATGATCATAGCTGCATTGCTTATAACTGTTGGTTTTTCCCGTGCAAAAAGGAGTGTAAGCTCAAAGAAAGCCTTCAAGAGTGTTTACATATACTATCTTATAGGCCTCGCCCTTATATTTCTCCGCTTTCCCTGGAAATACCTGAGCGGGATCGGTGCCGGATGGTTTGTGTGAGCACCCTGTGATAAGTGTTAAACTTTTTCAAGAACGGTTGAGATCCCCTGCCCTACGCCAATGCACATAGTGCAGAGTGCATATTTTTTTCCGGTTCTCTGAAGCTGGTAAAATGCAGAGGTAAGTAGCCTGGCTCCGCTCATGCCCAATGGATGCCCCAGTGCAATGGCGCCACCTAAGGGGTTTATGCGAATGTCATCATCTTCGAGGCCCATGGTACGGATACAACCAAGTGACTGGGATGCAAATGCCTCGTTCAACTCTATGATATCCATCTGATCGAGTTTCATGCCAAGATGGTCCATGAGCTTTTCAGTTGCCGGTACCGGACCCATGCCCATGGTCCTTGGCGGCACGCCCGCAGCCTTAACTCCCAGTATCCTGACCTTCGGAACAAGGTTGTATTTCCTGACCGCTTCTTCTGAGGCTATCAGCAAGGCGGCTGCCCCGTCATTGATACCTGAAGCATTACCTGCCGTAAGGGTCCCGTCAGGACCTGTGAGCACTTTAAGTGAGGCCAGTTTTTCAAGAGGTGAGAACCGCGGGTGTTCATCCTTATCGACGATGATGGGATCACCTTTGCGCTGAGGCACTGACACGGGTATGATCTCTTCGGCCAGGCGACCGTCTTCTTGTGCTTTATGCGCTTTTTCCTGGCTGCGGTAGGCAAATATATCCTGGTCTTCCCGGCTGATGTTGTGTTCCTTTGCAATGTTCTCGGCAGTCATCATCAGCGACTCAGTCCCATAAAGCTTATCCAGCTTTTTATTTATGAAACGCCATCCTATCGTTGTATCAAACACCTCTGGATTCCTGGAAAAAGCCGCTGAGGGCTTGCTCATGACATAGGGAGCCCTTGACATGCTTTCTACGCCCCCGGCAATGATGATTTCCGCCTCCCCGGTGCGGATTGCCCGTGCAGCCGTCCCGACAGCATCCATGCCCGACCCGCAGAGGCGATTGATGGTAACCCCGGGAATAGTTTCGGATAATCCTGACAGAAGCACTGCCATCCGGGCTACATTCCGGTTGTCTTCGCCGGCCTGGTTGGCACATCCCATCATCACATCATCCAGTTCCATCCAGTTTACACCAGGGTTACGTTCAATGATAGCTGATATAGGAATGGCTGCCAGATCATCTGTCCTCACAGAAGAAAGGCTGCCCCCATATTTTCCCACGGGTGTCCTGATAGCATCGCAAATAAAAACTTCTCTCATAGTTATTCCTTTTACTGTTTAGATAGCTCTTCGAGTTTCGGTTTTATAAATTTAAATGTATGATAGAAACCTTCGGCGAGTCGGTCTACTTCTTTCTGTGTCACTGCAGTTGAAAACATGCAGGCACAGGTATTGATCATCATTATATTCTCTTCATAGAAAAGATAATCGAGCATTTCCCTGATGATCGCCTTTCCCTGTTTATCCTGATAGGCTTCCCTGTAGGTTGTGGGAGGGACCGGTTTCAGGTGGATCCTGAACATTGAGCCGGCGCCTGTAATTGAAAGAGGAACACCGGCAGCACGGATAGCTTCCTCCACCTGTGCAATGGCTTTACAAGTGATTTTGTTGATATTTTCAACTGCGGCCCTGTCATAGAGTTCCATGGCTGTAAGTCCTGCAGTCATGGTGATCGGGTTGGCCGAAAAGGTACCCGAGTGAGGAAACGGGAGATTCTCCTGTGCCGGGTTCAATACCTGCATCACATCTGACCTCCCGCCAAAGGCGCCTACCGGAAAACCTCCGCCGATGATCTTGCCAAGTGCGGTAAGATCCGGCTTCACAGGATAATTGTCCTGTGCCCCGCCATAGTTTACTCTGAAAGTGACCACTTCATCAAATACCAGTAATGCGTTGTTCTTCCTGGTCCATTCATAAAGCGCCCGTATAAAAGGTTCTGTTCCTTTTAACAACCCTACCCTGTGGGGCACGGGATCAATAAGCACACACGCAATGTCCTCTGCATGCCTGTCAAGGATTGAAAGGGTGCGTTCAATATCGTTATAGGGAAAAATGATGACATCGTCAAGCACACCTTGTGGCGTGCCTTTGGCAAGGGGGACACTGTTCGGCTGGTCGATGCTTCCCCACCTGACAGGGTCAGCAAACTGGCTGACCTCGGCAAAGTCGTAAGTTCCATGGTATGCGCCCTCAGCCTTAGCGATCTTTGGCTTCCCTGTGAATGCCCTCGAAGCTTTGATCATCGCCATGACAGCTTCGGTACCGGAGTTTACAAAACGTATCTTTTCCAGTCCGGGAGCCCTTTCATTCAGATGTCTTGCAAACCGGTACTCTACTTCTGAGGCCAGCGTGTAGGCGGTACCACGCTGCATCTGGGAAACAACTGCCTCAACAATTGCAGGATGGCAGTGCCCGTGAATCAATGATGCCATGTTATTGGCAAAGTCCAGCCGCTCCGTACCATCTATATCTGTTACATAACAGCCTTTTGCCTTAGCGGCATAATGCGGATGTGGCTTGTGAAAGACCGTATTCCTGCTAACCCCGCCCGGAATGATCTTAACCGCCTCAGCATATATTTCCCTGCTTGAGTGCGGTTCTGTTAAAACACCAGGAGCGACCTTTTTCATCGATCTAAGTTCAAAATAAGTGGCACTAAATGTGAATTATTTCAAAAGCTTTGCTTCGGTAACTTCCTGCAGATTTTCAAACGTAACCCCCGGAGCCATCTCCCTTACCTTTAACCCCTCTTCAGTAACATCAAGAACTGCAAGGTTTGTATAAATGCGGTCAACCACTCCTTTTCCTGTGAGAGGGTAAGTGCATTTTTTTACAATTTTTGATTCCCCGTCCCTGGTAGTGTGCCTGGTAATTACGTAAATGGATTTTACCCCGGCAACCAGGTCCATTGCCCCGCCAACAGCAGGTATTGCATCAGGTGCTCCGGTCGACCAGTTCGCCAGGTCCCCTTCGCCTGAAACCTGCATTGCCCCTAGCACACAAAGATCGATATGCCCTCCCCGGATCATGGTGAAGCTGTCGGCATGGTGAAAATAACAGGCCCCCGGGATGGAAGTAATGCATTTTTTCCCGGCATTGATGAGCTCGGGGTCTTTTTGGTCATCCGGAGGGACAGGTCCCATTCCGAGTAAGCCATTCTCAGTATGATATATCACTTCAATGCCTTCAGGCACATGATCGGCCACCATTTCGGGCATTCCTATTCCCAGGTTCACGTAAGAGCCATCCTCAATGTCGCGGGCCACCTTAGCCGCCATTTCACTTTTGCTCCAACCTGCTTTGATTTCCTTATCTACCATGGGTACCTCCTTCCTTCTGCAACCAGCACAGATTCATGCTGCGGGTTGGGTATCTCTACTATTCTTTTGACAAATATTCCCGGTGTTACAATGCATTCGGGATCAAGACCTGCCGGCTCGACAATATTCATGACCTGTACAATTGTATTGGCAGCCGCCGTGCACATGATCGGCCCGAAATTCCTTGCTGTTTTATTATATATAAGATTCCCGTAGCGGTCGCCCGTCCTTGCTTTTACCAGTGAAAAATCAGCTTTTATACCGTATTCCATCACGTATTTCTGACCGTTGAATTCGCGTTCTTCTTTTCCCTCTGCCAGGGGTGTGTCCACTGATGCAGGGGTGTAAAATGCGGGAATGCCTGCTCCGCCAGCCCTTATGCGTTCGGCCAGCGTACCCTGGGGCACCAGCTCCAGTTCTATCTCCCCGTTATTGTATAATTCGGGAAAGACCATTGAATTTGCTGTGCGCGGGAAGGAGCAGATCATTTTGGCAACCTGCCTGTTCTCGATGAGGGCTGCAAGGCCTACGCGTCCACTGCCCGTATTGTTGCTGACCACTGTAAGGTCCTTTGCGCCCTGGTCGATCAGTGCATGGATGAGCTCGATAGGGCTTCCCGCTTCCCCAAATCCCCCGATCATGAGTGTGGCGCCGTCGAAAATATCCTTAACGGCCTCTGCCGCTGAAGGAAAGATCTTATTTATCATGTTCCTGGTTTTTTAGTCTTTTACTTAGTGTTTCCTCGCGCTGCTTTTCCATTTCCGAGAGTTCATCCTCATAGAAATATTTACCTGACTGGTATGGCTTTAGCCGCTCGATAACAGTTTGATTTTCATCATATTCAGCCAGGTAAACCTCATCCATCCACTCCATGTTCCGGCTTTCGTTGAACTTCAGAACAAATAATTTTTCGCCATTTAATTCGGTAACCCCGAGGAGGGATGTTTTACCTGCCGAGGAAGTCATGGTGATGTAACGCGATGGCCTGCTGATGGAAGGAAGTTTCCGGTATACCTTCTGGAAAACCTCGTTCATTTCAGCCAGCGGGGTTGAGAAATAATGATGCTCTCCCGTTGGCCTGGGCAGGTACATAGAATGGAAGCCAATTCCGAGCATGGAAAACACATTGCCCAGGTCGATCCAGTTTTGTGCAGACCGGTCCACATCAGTTTTTCCGTTCTCATCTTTGAACAGGCTGATATGGTTCATTACAGGGCTCTGGCTTTTGAGTGTCAGTCCGTAGTCCCTTAATCTCCTGACCGCTGCAATTGTACTGATGTTCAGCAGTTCCCTTGGGGTGGAGAAGTGTGACATAAAGACGACCTGTATGCCATTGTCGATCAGCTTCCTGAAGAGCTGTAAGATCTTTTTATATTCTTCTGTCAGGATCATCTCCGGGTAATAGGTAAGAACCCTTGTTCCGAGCCTTATAGTCTTTATGTGTGCCAGTTCAGGTTCATCAATGACCGGCAGCAGGTATTCCTCCAGCCGCTCAAGGGGCATGTAGCCGGCGTCTCCGCCGGTTATCAGGATATCAGTGATCTCTTTGTGTCTCTTAATGTACTCGAGTACCGGTTTGGATTCGTACTGGATGAACATGTCCTCATCACCTCTCACCTGGGCATGGCGGAAACAATAAGTACAGAACGAAAAGCAACTCTGGGTGGTCTTGTCGAAGATCAGGTGTACCTGGGGATACTTATGCTGGCTGCCTTCGATGATCTTCAGTTCGCCGTCCCCGGTTTCATACCAGGGCTTGTTGAGCTGTTGTTTCCCGTCGTGCGGATTGGTAAGGCGACGGTGTTCATCAACGATCTTTTTTTTCTCCTCTTCCGAGGTTGCCTCCACATACCTTTTTGTAGTTTCTTCGTTGATCATGCCGGGTTGCGGGAATGTAAGCTGGAAGATCGAATCTTTTGCGAAATTATCCCAGTCAATTGCGTTGAGGGTATGCCTGGTTACCATAAAGCGGTACACATCTATAAAAAATTCCCGCTCCTTCAGGTAACCAATATCAATCCCGTTTTCCAGCAGGATATTTACGATCTCCCTGAAACCTTTCTTGCCGGCATACTGGTGCTTATCCTTGAACAGGGGTTCGCTGGTATCGAAGATACCTGAATGTTGCGGATAGGCATTGTGAAGCCGCCT
>CAZXWD010000025.1:0-5712 GCA_964644135.1 uncultured Bacteroidales bacterium
ATGCACCTAAGATGAACGCTTATCTCCCGGCACCCAGCTAAAATATCTCAACTCTCAACACTCAAAACTCAACTCTTTTCCCTATATTTGGCTTTCCTCTAACCAATCACCCTTTATTATGGATTATGAAATTCTTAAGATTACGGTGGAAGATAATATAGCCACTGTTACCATTGACAGGCCCAAAGCAATGAATGCCCTGAACATCCGTTTCTTCGACGAGATGGATGCCGCGGTGGAAGAGATCTCTTCCAACCCCGATATCAGGGTGATGATCATCACCGGGGCGGGTAAGGCTTTCGTGGCCGGCGCCGACATCGCCGAGATGCAGGACATGACCCCTGCAGAAGGAAGCGCCTTCGGGGCCCGCGGACAAAAAACCTTCGCCAGCTTCGGAAAGATGGAGATCCCAGTAATTGCTGCCATCAACGGTTTTGCGCTTGGCGGCGGACTGGAGCTGGCCATGGGATGCGATATAAGGATCGCCAGCAGCAAGGCCAAATTCGGGCAGCCGGAAGTCAACCTGGGGCTGATACCCGGGTATGCCGGAACGCAGCGTCTCCCGAGACTGGTTGGCCTTGGCAATGCCCTTCACATGCTTACATCAGGTGAAATGGTAGATGCCTACGATGCCCTCAGGATGAACCTTGTGCAGAAGGTGTACGAACCGGATAACCTGATGGACGAGGTTATGAAGCTGGCAAAGACCATCGCTTCCAAAGGGCCAAAGGCGGTGAAAAAGGTCAAATACGTGACGCGCCAGGGACTGGATATGAGCTTCGAAGAAGGCTCGGCCCTCGAAAACTCTTACTTCGGTTCGTTGTTCAAAGATGAAGGGGAAGTCGGTATGAAAGCCTTCCTTAAAAAGGAAAAACCGGAGTGGTAGAAGTTCTGAGTTCTGAGTTCTGAGTTCTGAGTTCTGAGTTCTGAGTTCTGAGTTCTGAGTTAAAAATAATAATAAAGATAATTTAACAATAGAGACAATAAAAAAACTACATCTCAAAACCTCATATTTATTATTCACTATTTACTATTTATTATTTATCAATAACTAATTATCAAAAAAAATATGACCTACGAAGAAAGACTACAGAATGTTTCGGTTCTCGGGGCAGCCGGGAAAATGGGCAGCGGGATCCTGCTGCTTACGGCCGTCGAGATGGCTGATCTCAGCCTGATGCCTGAGAACAAAGACAAAACATTTGTACTGAACGCCATCGATGTTTCACAGGAAGGGCTCTCGGGACTGATGAAGTACCTGAGGGGACAGATCCTTAAAATAGCTGAAAAGAAAGCTATCCCTTTAAGAAGGACCTATGCCGACCGCGAAGACCTGATCGAGAACCAGCAGGTGATCGAACAATACATTTTCGACGTGATGAATGTGATCAGGTTCACCACCAGGATGGAGTCGGCCTATGAATCGAACCTCATCTTTGAAGCGGTGAACGAGAACAAAGATCTTAAGATCAAGCTTTTCACCCAGATCGAGGAAAACAACAGCAACGAGCCCTGGTACTTTACCAACACTTCCTCAGTGCCTATCCACCTGCTGGAAGACGGTGCCAACCTGGCCGGGCGTGTCCTCGGTTTCCACTTCTACAACCCGCCTGCGGTGCAGAAGCTGGTTGAGCTCATCACAACCGACCGCACCAGCAAAGAGGCGAAGGACTTTGCCCTGCAATACGCTAAAAAGCTCCGCAAGGTGGTAGTCCCTTCGAATGACATTGCCGGCTTCATCGGAAACGGGCACTTTATGCGCGACGCTTTGCACGGGATCCGAAAGGTGGAAGGAATGAGTACTGATATGCCGTTTACCGAAGCTGTTTATTCGATCAACAAAGTGACACAGGATTACCTGGTACGCCCGATGGGGATCTTCCAACTGATCGATTATGTAGGAATTGATGTAGTCCAGTTTATCATGAAGGTCATGAACCCGCACATGGAAGACGAAGACCTCCACAGCAGCCTGCTCGACACGATGATGGAGCAGGGGATCAAAGGGGGCCAGTACTCGAGCGGGGCCCAGAAAGACGGTTTCCTGAAGTATGAAAAAGGAAAGATCACCGGTATTTACGATACCGAAAAGCAGGTTTATGTCAATGTGGGGCCGGTAGCCGGTGTGGCAGAGGAATTCCTGGGGGAAATACCCTCATCGGCTGTTTCATGGAAAAAGACCATCAGGAGCAAGGACAAGGAATCACTCCTTTCTGCTTTTTTCAACGACTTAAAAGCTTCGGATGAAAACGGGGCAAAGCTTGCCGTTGAATACGGAAGAAAGTCGAACGAGATAGGCAAGAAGCTGGTAGCCGACGGTGTGGCAAATAACGAAGAAGATGTGAATACGGTGATGCTCACCGGTTTCTTCCACGCTTATGGTCCGGTCAATTCTTATTTCGATTAATGAAAGTAAATTTTAATCCTGTCAAAGAAAATACTTAGAAAATGGCAAAACCAACTAAAAAGATATATCTCGTAGCCGGTAACAACACCATATCACTGGGAACCGGCAGAAGTGAATTTCACCCCAAGAAGCCCCGTCCGGGCATTGAACATTACGTTAAGGAAGCCGGAAGTAAAACGCTTGAAATGATCGGCGGTCCTGGTAACGTGGATGAGTGTGTTATCGGAAACTTCATGGCATCCCGTTACAACAAGCAGGGCCATCTCGGCGGCTTATTCCCCCATATTGACAAAGGACTGGAGTTCAAGCCTGCCATGCGTGTGGAAGGCGCCTGCGCATCAGGAGGGCTTGCCGTCCTTTCGGGGATCAGGAACGTCCTCACCGGTTTGTCGGATGTTGTTTTTACGGTAGGTGTTGAAGTCCAGAACACGGTGAAGGCAATTTACGGGGCCGACATCCTTGCCGGCGCCGGATGGTTCCAGAAGCGAAAGAACGGCCACGGGCATTTCTTCCCGGGCCAGTTCAGCGACCGTGCAGGCGCATACTATGAAGCTTACGGCATGGATTATGCAAGGAAAGGCATGGGCCGCTGGTACCGCAATGCGATCGAGAATGCAAGGTTGTGCCCAACAGCGCAGGAATATGAGAACAAGGTGGAAGACCCTGAAGCCTTCTACCACAGCATGCCCCCTAACGGCAAGTTCTTTGTCGATAACCTGAACGTGCAGGACTGCTCAAAGGTATCCGACGGCGCTTCGGCCATAGCCATTGTTTCTGAAGAAGGGCTTCAAAGGATCGGTATTCCGAAGGATCAGGCTATTGAGGTGGTAAGCTTTGCAAACAAGATCAGGAACCTGACCGAAGATCCGCCGAACCCGGTTGAACTTACCAATATCAAGAAAACAGCCCATGAGGCGCTGGAATCGGCCGGTATAACCATTAACGACCTGGGAACTATCGAAACACACGATTGTTTCTCCATTGCAGGTATCCTGGCTACCGAGGCCCTTGGCTTTGCCGAACCGGGCAAAGGCGCCCGGTTCGTTGCCGACGGAAACACTGCCCGTGACGGTATGATCCCGATGAACACTACAGGCGGGTTGATCGGATGGGGCCACCCGACGGGAGGCACCGGCGTGCATATGGCTGTAACCCTCTGGGAACAGCTCACGGGAAATGCGGGTGAAGCACAGCTTGAAATGGATCCTCAAAAGCCTTACGGCATGATGATCAATATGGGCGGCGACGACGTGACGGTTGTGTCTGTTGTGTTTAGAAGTGCTGTCTGATCTGCTAAAAATTTTTTAGTTCAGCACTCAAAACTCAAATCTAAACTCTAAACTCTATTCATACTCTATCCAAACCTTCATATCTCCCGGCTGGCGGTTGGCCCAGCCATAGTAGGGAAGGGCTGAAAATGTCTTTCCTGAAGGCTGTTCACCGGTCAGGCGCAGTATTCTTCCCGGGAAAGACCGGTCGTATAACGGGCTCAGCACTGTTTCAGAGTTCAGCACAACGCCATCAAGTGTGCCGTTTGGATAATCGATGCCTTCAACGCAAAAAACAAGCGGTCCTCTTTGTATGGCCACCATACCGATATTTTCTTCAACATTAGCATTGGTAACAATTTTTTGGGCCATCATTGGATAGAAGAACTGAATGGCATCGCCCTTCTGCCACTCACGGTTGATGACCATATACCCGTTGATCATCCGGTACTCCGCTTTTTCCCCGTTGATACGGATATCCACCGAATCAGTACCCGGTGCCATCATCCTGTAAAGATCAGAAGGCAACACCTCGCCTTTCATCCACCCGGGAAACCTGAAGTGAATGGTGAATTTTCCAGGCTGCTCAGTGAGTACCCTCAGGGATACTTTGCCATTTAGCGGGAAATCGCTCTTGACCCTTATATCCTGTTCCTTTCCGGCAATCTTTGTTTTGAGGTCACTGTTGACGTAGAGATTGATATAAAGGTCATCATTGGTTTTAGCATAGATGTATTTCGGCACAGACGGGATGAGCCTGCTAATGTTTGATGGGCAGCAGGCACAGTTGAACCATTCGCTCCTGCCGTACTGGTGGTTCCATTCCAGCGGGTTGGAATAGAAAAATTTTTCCCCCTCGAGCGAAACACCTGAGAGTACATTGTTGTACAGGCTTCTCTCCAGAACATCAATATACTTCGATTCCCCGTTAAGGAGAAACATCTTATGGTTCCAGAAAACATTGGCGATACCGGCGCATGTTTCGCAATAGGCTTTTTCGTTAGGCAGTTCATAAGGCTCGCCAAAGCCTTCGTGGTCGCCCACAGAGCCCAGGCCACCGGTAACATAGGTTTTTGTGCCCACAACATCATCCCAGATCCTGTCGAGAGCATCAAGATAAGTTGAATCACCGGCAAGTGCTGCAACATCGGCCATGCCTGAATACATATAGCAGGCCCTTACTGCATGCCCTACTGCCTCTGATTGTTCTGTTACAGGTTTGTGCGACTGGTTGTATGTCATGCCTCCCTTGCGGGAATCAAGGAAGAATTTTGCTGTGTTGAGGTATTTTTCATCACCTGTCAGGCGGTACAGTTTTACGAGCCCCATTTCGATCTCCTGGTGGCCGGGATACGTAATAATGCCTTCAGGGCCGAAGGTTTCGCACACCAGGTCGGCCGATTTAAGAGCAACATTAAGGAAATTGTCCTTACCGGTAGCCTGGTGATGGGCCACGGCGGCTTCGTACATATGCCCGATATTGTATAGCTCGTGGCTGTGCAGATGTGTTTTTTCCCATCGCCTGGTGCCTGCCCAGCCTGTGTCAGCTTCTTCACCCATTATGGTCCGGTAGGTGTAAAGGTACCCGTCGTCTTCCTGGGCTGCAGCGATCCACATGATCAGCGTGTCGAGGTACGCTTCCAGTTCAGGGTCCGGCTGATGGATGAGAGAATAGGAAGCCCCTTCCATCACCTTGAAAACATCCGAATCGTCAAACGGGTATTTCGAGGTGAAGGTCCCTTCTTCCAGTCCGCCGGCAACCCTGAAATTCTTTAACCTTCCCGTTTCCTCGCATTTATCCAGGGCGTGGGGGATGGTTTTCATCTTGTTTACACTTATGCGCTCATTCCAGAAATTGTCAGTGAGGTTCACTTCGGAAATGGGGACAGGCTTAATGGGGTAATCCTGTTCTATCGTTTTGTCAGTGGAACAGGATGCCGTAAGAAAAAGGAGAAGAATAAGAATAGGATTAAGATTAGGAATAGGATTAAGATTAGGATTAAGATTAGGATTAAGATTAGGATTAAGATTAGGATT
>CAZXWD010000025.1:5812-32245 GCA_964644135.1 uncultured Bacteroidales bacterium
TAGGATTAAGATTAGGATTAAGATTAGGATTAAGATTAGGATTAAGATTAGGATTAAGATTAAGATTAGGAATAGGAAAAAGATGTTTTAAACTTATTTTCATGATTGTCATGGTTTTTGATCTGGCGATTGCTTTGTTGTTCAATTACTGAAGATTATTTAAGAAATTCTTGCAATATTTTCTTGACAAGACGAATTTACAATAATACTGAAACATTGAAAAAATAGCTATGACTATCAGGGGTTATCGAAGTATGACTTTTTGCATAAGGCTTTTATTGCCCGGGGTGTGAAGTTTCAGGAGGTAAATCCCGCTTTTGAATAAAGACAGGTCTACAAAGCGGTTTTCATTGCTGAGATCTACGGAAGTAAGCATCTTCCCGTTGAGGTCGAATACCGAGCAGGAGCTTAAAATTCTTTGTTGTCCCCCGATATATATAATGTCTCTTGAAGGGTTGGGAAAGACCGTGAAGGCGGTATTA
The DNA here is from genome assembly GCA_964644135.1 of uncultured Bacteroidales bacterium. Lineage (GTDB taxonomy): Bacteria > Bacteroidota > Bacteroidia > Bacteroidales > JAGOPY01 > CAZMOK01. Next base: position 6,295 of record CAZXWD010000025.1, read on the forward strand.
TCCGGTTCTTTTATAAATATTGCGGAGCTGGACAACCGGGCTTCAGCAAGCAATACAGGCTCCCTGTCTGAAGCTTCAAATAGTGATACCCACAGGTCAATTTCATCGGAGGAGTAGTTGAACATGTCTTCGAGCCATTTCTGGTTAACGGTCTGGTAACGGACCTTTACACTTGTTTCAACCAGCCCGGTATATCCTTGAAGGGGAATATGGATCAGCAGGTCATCTTTGCCGGTTCCCTCATTACCCAGCGATTTGTTGAAATCCTCATCATCTTCTGCCATACCTGCTATTTCAACTGTATCATACACGGGGTGCGATGTCAGGAAACCTGATGGGGGCAATCGGTTGTCTTTCAGGTGTGAATATCCTCTTTCCAGAACAGTAGTGAGGTTGCCGTTTACATCCCCCATTACCATTTCGTAGATCTGGACCTGGTCTTCCGAGCTCAGGACTTTATGGTGCAGTTCATATGGAGTGTCTTCATGGAGGATTTCATAATTGGCATCAGTTTTACCACTGTGAAATATCGTATCACCGGAGGCTGATTCAGCAGTTACTTCCACATAGATCCTCCTGCTGGGGAAGCCTGTAGGAAGCTTATGACCGGCCAGGTTCTTCAATTCGGTCCTGAGAAAAAGAGTATCGGCAGTACGCCCGGTTTCTGCAAGGGTGAGTTCAAGCGATGAGTCTTGCAGCATGACAAGGGTCCTGCTAATGGTTGAATCAATATGTTTTGTATTAGCGGTAATGCCCAGCGACTCGAGGTTTTCCCTTAATATACGCTGCATGAACACATTACCGCCTGCAATGTGGTGCAGTCCGAAAGGCGACCTGCCTTCCAGCCACGGTGGCATGAGGCTGATCTTGACCGGTTCATTGATCTCCGGGATGTGACATTCCTGGCAGGTCCGGTTGCTTTCGGGATAGCCTGAGTTCAGCCATTCGTGGTAAATGGCCTGTTCTACAAACTGTTCGCCGGTTAAGTTGCCTTCCAGGTCAACGGAATTGGTCAGCAATGTATGACAGGCCCCACATAACCTGGAATCTTTTATGTGCTCACTGTAAACAGGGGTATATCCCGTGTTATTGAACATAGGGAAGGCAAAAGGATCGGGATATCGCCCCCATATCAGCTTTTCATCACCTATGATCAGGTTGCCCGAATTGTTTCCAAGTGTTTCTTCGGTAACCTGGTGGCATACAGTGCAATTACCACCGTCGAGTGCGAGGGGATCGGTTACCATATCATCAATTCCGTAATAGGATAAGCCAAGGAAGTGTGCATTGAAATGACCGGCAGGTGAATGGCATCTTGTGCAGACATCTTCAAGGACTTCTGTGTGTGACGGGTTTACCAGCGTTTCGTGGCTGACCTTGGCACGCCAGAAAGGGTCTTTTGCCGAGTGTGCCATCATTGTAGACCGCCAGTCGCTCAGAATTCCAATGGAGTCGCCATTGGCATTGGTCATCGAATTGTGGCACATTAGGCATTCTCCTGAGCCGGCAAATAATTCATTATAACCATAGGGAAGGGCAGACCGGCCTTCATTTAGTGCCATAGCCCGGGGGCAAGTACGTCTTTTCTGGGGAAGATGTGCCGATGCCATGAGATGAAGAATTACAGCAGAAACCGCTATGAGTAGGAAGAACCGGTTTTTAAGTATCATGGCCATTGTTGCATTTGGTCTGATATAAAGTTACGATATTGATTGTAAGTTGTTGCCTGTTTCGAATATTAATCATATAGCTAATATGCATATATAAGGAAATGAGGGTATTATGGTTTTAAATATCTTTTCACTCAGTAACTATAGTCACTGAGTGAAAAATTGAAAAAGCCGGGAAATCAACCCAAAAATCTTGACTGAAGAGAAGGGTCAGGAACCATACAGCTTTCTCTTTTCCCAAACCATTTGTACCTGTTCCGGGCGATGTAATCATAAAGCCAGTCGCTTAGCTTCCGCGGCAGCACCCTGAAAATAACCGCCATTTTATAGATCCCGCCGAGCTTTTGGGCAATTTTTATGGCGGCAACCGATTTGTAATACGCTTGTCCACCTTCAACGTAAACGATGGAATCCAGATCGGGAGGCAGTTCCGGATAGTCGGAGAGAAAATCCCTGGCAAATTCCGATTGTAACGATGCAAAGTGGAACTGGTTTTTCTTGTCCCTTTCTATGATGAAGGTGACAGCCCCGTTGCAGAGGTTGCAGACCCCGTCGAAGAAGATGATATTTTTTTTATTCTGACTCATTACCGGTAATTAAACATGATGTGACCCGTATTTGTTGATTGTACATTTGATAGGCCCGGTGTCTTTTGTTAATTTTATCTTTTCTAATAAAATTATCTGGAAATAACTTAAAAAGACCAATACTATGAAAAAATTTGCAGTAATCCTGGCAGGAAGCGGAGTATATGACGGATCAGAGATCCATGAAGCAACCCTTACCATGCTGGCCATCAAGCAGCAGGGCGCCGGATACGAATGTTTTGCCCCTGACATTGACCAGTATCATGTGGTCAACCACCTCACCGGTGACGAGATGAACGAAAAAAGGAACGTCCTGGTGGAATCAGCAAGAATTGCCAGAGGAGATATAAGGCCCCTTTCGGAATTTTCGGCCGATGATTTTGATGCAATCATCTTCCCGGGTGGCTTCGGCGCAGCTAAGAATTTATCTTCGTTCGCTTTTGAGGGCCCGGATAGCAAGGTTAACCCAGATGTGGAAAAAGCAGTGAAGTCGATGCACGGAAAAGGAAATCCTGTAGGTGCTTTGTGTATTTCCCCGGCAGTGATCGCCCGTATCATTGAAAATGTTGAAGTGACCATTGGCAGTGATCCCGGAACGGCAGAGGCAATAGGCAAAATGGGCGGCAGGCATGTGAACACAACCCATGGAGAGGTAACTGTCGACAAAACCAACAAGGTGTACACCACGCCATGCTATATGCTGGATGCCAATATAGAGCAGATATATGAAGGCGCCTACAACGTGGTGAAGACAATGCTGGAAGACCTGTAGAATTGATTAGTGTTGAATGTTGAGAGAAATTGTCGAAGAATACGAGGGTGTAAGGGAGAAGCTGCCGGATCTTTAATAATTCTCAATTTCAGCGGCTTTAAAGCGGATTTTTCTATATTTGTTAATGTCAATCTTTTCATTAACAAACATACCAGCATGAATTTTGATTTTACCGAAGAACAGGAGTTGATCCGCCAGGCGGCAAGGGATTATGCTCAGCGCGAACTTATTAAAGATGTAATTGAGAGGGACGAAAAGGCCGAACCGCCCACACATCATGTGAAAAACCTTATCGATCTCGGCTTTTTCGGGATGATGGTAGATGAAAAGTATGGCGGCGGCGGTATGGATACCTTATCGTATGTGCTTGCCATGGAAGAGCTTTCGAAGGTGGATTCGGCAACCTCTGTTATCCTTTCGGTCCATAATTCGCTTGTATGTTATGGCGTAGAAAAATGGGGCACTGATGAGCAGAAGGAGAAGTTCCTCAAGCCCATGGCAACCGGGGAAAAGCTTGGCGCTTTCCTGCTTTCGGAGCCCGAGGCCGGTTCGGATGCCACCCACCAGCGCACCACTGCCGAGGACAAGGGCGACCACTATCTTGTTAATGGAACAAAGAACTGGATAACCAATGCAAAGATCGCCTCTTACTACATTGTCATTGCACAAACCCATCCTGATAAGAAACATCACGGAATAAACGCCTTCATAGTAGAAAAAGATTCACCCGGTATCACGCTCGCTCCCCATGAAAACAAAATGGGGATGCGCAGTTCCGATACCCACTCCGTCATGTTCACCGATGTTAAGGTCCCGAAAGAGAACCGGATAGGGGATGATGGCTTTGGTTTCACTTTTGCAATGAAGATCCTTGAGGGAGGAAGGATTGGAATAGCGGCCCAGGCTGTTGGCATAGCAGCAGGCGCATTGGAAAGGGCGGTTGAATATGCAAAAGAAAGAAAGGCTTTTGGAAAGCCCATAGCCCAGCACCAGGGGTTAGCATTCAAGCTGGCCGATATGGCCGTTAAGGTTGAAGCCGCGCGCAACTTCACTTACAAAGCAGCCTGGCTGAAGGACCAGGGCAAACCTTACAGCCTTGCGAGTTCAATGGCAAAACTCTATGCAGCCGATATTTCAATGGAGGTTACCACTGATGCCGTGCAGGTCCACGGAGGCTATGGCTATGTGAAGGAATACCACGTAGAGCGGCTTATGCGCGAAGCAAAGCTCACCCAGATCTACGAAGGCACTTCGGAAATCCAGAAAATTGTAATTTCGCGGAGTTTGTTGCATTAGAAAATTGCATCATTCAATGTAGTGATTTTTATACCCACCCCCTCGATCCCCCTCCCTGCCAGCAGGGAGGGGGAAGGCGAAGCCAGGGGGAGGGTAAGAAAATGGGTATTAAGGAAGATTTGGATTAATTAAAATAGAAAAAACATGAAAATACTCGTATGTATCAGTAATGTGCCAGACACGACCACCAAGATCCGGTTCAATTCTGACATGACCGAATTCGACAGTTCCGGCGTGCAGTGGATCATCAACCCGTGGGATGAGCTGGCTCTTACCCGGGCACTCGAGCTGAAAGAGCAATCAGGGGGTGCCATTGAGAAAGTAACTGTGGTGAATGCAGGCACTAAAGATGCCGAGCCCACCATCAGGAAAGCATTGGCAATCGGCGCCGATGATGCTTTCAGGATCGACACCGAAGCGAAGGATTCGTTCCAGGTGGCGGAAGAGCTCGCTGCTTTTGTGAAGGATAACCCCTACGAGGTGGTCCTTTGCGGCATCGATTCAAGCGATTACAACGGATCGATGGTTGGCGGAATGCTTGCCGAATTTCTTGAAGTTCCCTCTATTACCGCTGTATCGGGTATGGATATTGAAAATGGTGAAGTAAAGGTAAAGAGAGAGATAGACGGAGGACAGCAACATCTGAGCTCAGAACTTCCCTTCATTGCTGTTGTTCAGAAAGGGATAGCCATAGAGCCCAGGATCCCCTCCATGAGGGGAATCATGATGGCCAGGAAGAAACCATTGCAGGTTGTAGAATCTTCCAACCAGCCTGAGCTTACTGACCATAAGAGTTTTGAAAAGCCAGAGGCGAAGCCTAGCTGCAGGATGATCGAAGAGGATAACATTGAGGAACTGGTGAACATCCTGCGTGATGAGCTCAAGGTCATCTGATCAATATTCAAGTAATTGATTATCAAATTAAATTAGAGAAAAATGTCTGTTTTAGTATATACCGAAAATTGGGACGGAAAATTCAAGAAACTCACTCATGAGCTGGTATCATATGCCCACCAGCTCGCCGATCAAATGGAAACCGACGCTGTGGCCCTTTCGATCGGAAATGTGGAAAAGGACGAACTGGACTCTCTTTCAAAGTTCGGTGCCAAAAAGATCGTCTCGGCAAAAGGCGACCATCTTTCATCGCTCGACGACCAGTCCTTTGCAGCCATAATAGCGGATGTAGCAAAGAAGGAAGATGCAAATGTGGTTGTCATTGCACATAACTTTACCGGTAAAGCGGTTGCCCCAAGGGTTGCCGTTAAACTCCGCGCAGGTGTTGTGTCGGGAGCCACCTCACTGCCTGTATCGCTCGATCCTTTCACTGTCAAAAAAGGAGTCTTTACAGGCAAGGCGGTTGCCAATGTGGAGATCAAATCCGATGTGAAGGTAGTTACCCTTTTCCAGAATGCAGTTGACATAATCGAAGCTCCTGAAGATGCAGTCTTTGAGGAATACACTCCTGAAGTATCGGAAGGGGATATCAAGACCAAAGTACTCGATACCTCGAAGGTCACTGACAAGATCCTCCTCACCGATGCAGATATAGTTGTTTCGGGCGGGCGTGGCATGAAGAGTGCCGACAAATGGAATCTTATCGAAGAACTTGCGGGCCTGCTCGGCGCTGCTACCGGTTGTTCAAGGCCGGTTTCCGATGAAGGGTGGAGGCCTCATGAAGAGCACGTGGGCCAGACAGGGAAGATCATCGCACCGAATGTCTATTTTGCACTGGGTATATCTGGAGCTATCCAGCACCTTGGCGGAGTGAGCGCCTCAAAACATATCATTGCCGTGAATACCGATAAGGATGCCCCGATCTTCGAAGCAGCCGATTACGGTATCGTTGGGGATGTGCATAAGGTGGTGCCCGAACTGATCGATAAGATCAAAGCCGCGAAGTAGAGTTTAGAGTTGAGAGTTTAGAGTTTAGATGGAATTCTTTTCGTTAAATATGCCCGGGAGCACTGTTGCTTACAACTACCCTAACACTTGTGCACTCGAACTGTTTAATCCGGGATCATCTTTTGACAAAAAGAGCAGTGGAACTGGAGGATTTTGCGTCCAGCCTGAGAATGTAAGTGCCTTTTGGTAAGGTAGCGATATTCACCCTGTTCAATCCTTTTGTTGCCTCACCTTCCAGAAAGGTCCGGCCTGCGGTTTCAAGTATCTTATAAGAGCCGCCCGAAGGAGCACTGAACTCAATGTAACTGGTTGCTGGGTTCGGCCTTACATTGATATTCTTGTCAAGATAATTCTCCCGGTCACCTACCCCTGAATAGTTGTCATTCCATACTTTGATAATACTATGCGTGAACGGATTGGTGTTGCTCCAACTGTCGCCGTTGGTGGCCAGGTAAATGGCCCCGTCGGGATCGACGCAGATATCCCTGAGCCGTCCCCAGTAATCATTGAAGAATTGCTTTTCAGCCAGTACTTCCATGCCCGTGCCATCCAGTTCAAGCTCATAGATCCTCTTGTTCTTGAGAGTGGTCATCAAAACACTTCCCTGCCATTCGGGAATGGCGGGATGGTCATAAATGATGAGATCGGAAGCGGCTACTGTCGGAGTCCAGGCTATGACAGGTTCTTCTACATTATGTGAAAAGCAGAAATCCTGTTCCCATGGCTGGTCGCAAAAACCATGTACTTCGGGCCAACCGTAATTTTTACCGGGCTCTATTATATTGAATTCATCATCTGTTGAAGGGCCATGCTCAGAGCTATAAAGTATCCCGTTCTGACCCAGGAAAAGCCCCTGTGCATTCCTGTGGCCATATGACCAGACCGGGTTATCGGAACCAAAGGGATTATCGGCCGGGATTGATCCATCCAGGTTTATCCTGAGCACTTTGCCTGAAAGATCGTTGATGTTCTGTGCCGCAGGCTGCACCAGTGCATCGCCTGTGGTTATGAACAATTTCATATCATCTGAAATGATCAGGCGGCTACCATCATGATTTGTGCTGCCGCGTATGTTATTGATCAGGTATTCTTCGTTCACCAGCTCACCCCCCTGGTATTCGAATCTTGAAATTCTTTCCTTGATATTACCGCCATCAGGGTAGGTATAGGCGAGATAAACAAAAGGATTGTTCTCAAAGTCGGGGTGCAGCACCATGCCTAGCAGTCCCGACTCCCCTGACTGAATAACCTGGCCGGAAATATCCAGGATCACGTCCTGCGCACCTGTTTCGGGATCCACACGGCTAACTCTCCCGAAGCGTTCTGTAACCCAAAGATGGTTGTCGTGGCCCCATTGAATTTCCCACGGTATATCAAGACCGTATATTACGGTTGATGTATCAACGGTAGTTTCTTCGATCAATACCTGCGACCTGGAAAGAAAAGGGAGCAATAGTAAGAGAAAAACAGAAAGATATTTCATGTCTGGTTATTTTATAAGGAAACAAAGTTCCCGCAATAACTGTTCAAGTCTGATTTTGAAAATGTTTTCTTTGGTTTCTGTTGTTCCTTTTGATACTTTTGATGATTACGATCGCCGGGGAAAATGATAAAGAAGCACGTATCCTTTTTTTTAAGCCCTGCATTAATTGCAGCCGTCCTTTTCGCCATAGTAATTATTGCAATACCCCCGTTTTCCAAATATTCACACAATACAATCCACTCACTGCCGGTCGATTTCGGTGAAGGAACAATGATCTATTATGACCTTGACGGCAACGGCACTGATGAACAGGTGGTATCCACTGTAAATGTAAGAAACCATCATGCTATCAAAGTGCGTACCTGGGACGGCAGGACCATCGATCAATATAACCTGAAAGGACAATTGAACGGGAGAAGTGGACAGGTTGCCATAGGCGACTATAACAATGACCGTTTAAATGAATTGTTTGCTCTCCACCACATTGAGGACACTCTTCTTCTAAGTTATTTCTCTTTCATTACAGGCGAAAAGCCGGTCATAAAAGAAAAGATCATAACTACGATCAGCAGGACTGAAGGAATGGTCGATTTTGACTGTTCCCTGAAGCTCGCAGATATGAACCTTGACGGTAACCTGGATGTGCTGATAAACGTGAAGGCCGGTTTTTCACTACAGCCCAGGCAGTTATATTGTTACGATATTATCAATGACTCGATTTGGTTCTCACCGGTAACGGGAAATATTGCAGCATCAAGCAAGGTGACCCAGTTGGATGACGATCCATACCCTGAGCTGTTGCTGAATTGCTCTTCCACAGGAAATATCCCCTACGACATGGATATTCCCTACAAGGACAGCAGCGCCTGGCTGTATGCCTTTGACCACAATCTTGAGTTTCTCTTCGAACCTGTTGAATTCCCGGGCTATGGGTCACAGATCAATTCGTACACTTTTCGCAGGGACGGCCGCAAGATGATCCTGGTTTTTTACGACGATAAAAGTTATCATGATAAAGGGAGTGAATTATTTCTATATGACTTACAGGGTAAACTAATAGATAATAAGACTGTTGATTTAAAAGGGGATATTGATATTTCTTTCAGGCAGTTAAACGGTCAGGGGCCAAAATATTTTCTCGTCGACCGCAGGTTCGTTTATGCTTTGAATGAAGACCTGGAGTTCATTAAAAAGAAAGACCTTGGCAACGATATTTTCTCCAAAGTACAGATCCTTAGTGATACACTTCCTTACGACATCAACCTTGCGGTGGTTTCAATGAAGAGAAACACCGTTATGATGTTCAACAAGAATCTTGAGGATATCTTTAAGATCTCTTTCCCTTTTAAAAGTAGACGGGTCATTGTTCAAACTGTTAAGGGCGCCGGCATACCTGCCAATTCTATATCACTTATAACCGGAGGTATCAATTACATTTTACAGATAAAGCCTAACGTATATTACAAGTTCAGGTTTATACTCTTTATTATCCTGTATGTGCTGATCCTCCTGTTTATATTATTGATAGCCAAATTGCAAAGGATGAGGTTGAAGAAGAAGTACGAACTCGACACCCAGATGACCGAACTGCAGATCAAGACCATAAAAAGCCAGATGGACCCGCACTTCACCTTCAATGCGCTTAATTCCATTAGTTCAGTCATTTTTAAAGAGGAAAAAGAGACAGCCTATAATTATTTCAGCAAGTTTTCCAAGCTGGTACGGCTGACCCTCGAGGATTCGAACAAGATCAGCAGGTCACTTGAGGATGAACTGGAATTTGTAGAGAATTACCTGGAGCTGGAGAAATTCAGGTTTAAAAACAGGCTGACCTACGAGATTGATGTTGCCGTGGATGTAAACAAGAACATCCTTATCCCCCGGATGATCATCCAGACGTTTGTAGAAAATGCTGTCACGCATGGTATCCTCCCCAAAAAGTCAAAAGGACTGCTGAAAATCGATATAAAAAGAACCATAAACCACCTCGAAATTATTGTTGAGGATGATGGCATAGGCATAAAGGAATCAAAAAACCGGGAGAATGGGAAAAAGAGCAGGGGGTTAAAGATAATTGACGAAATGATATCTCTCTATGCCAAGCTGGAAGGAAAGCATATAAACTACCAGATAACGGATCTCACCACTCCCGAAACCGGCACAAGAGTTACGATCTTTATTCCGTTGTAAATCAGCTTTAGGATTGTCGATTGTCGATTGTCGATTGTCGATTGTCGATTTTATTGTTACATGCCGCCATGACTAAAGGCCCAATCCCTGGCTCACGATCTCGGCAATGTCGTAGTTCTTCATGTCTTCCTCGCGGTTCTTGTACTTGATGCCGTCGGTCATCATTACCATGCAGAACGGGCAGGCTGTTGCCACTATGTTGGCCCCGGATTCGATAACATCCTCTATTCTCTCTAAGAATACCTCCTTATCGCCTTCTTCCGCTTCCTTGAACATTTGCCCGCCACCCGCGCCGCAGCACAAGGCGTGGCTCCTGCACCTTTCCATTTCGACAAGCTTCGCAGGTGTGGCCTCCAGCACTGACCTGGGAGCTTCGTATTCGCCGTTGGAGCGGCCCAGGTAACAGGGGTCATGGAAAGTGATCACATCATTCCTGAACGTACCGGGATTTATCTTGAATTTATCATTCTCTATAAGGTCCCTGAGGAACTGTGAGTGATGGATAACCTCGTATTTACCGCCCAGGTCGGGGTATTCATTGAGGAACGTGTTATAATCGTGCGGGCAGCAGGTTAGTATCTTTTTCACTTCATACATATTGAAGATCTCGATGTTCTGCAGTGCCTGCATCTGGAAGAGCATTTCGTTGCCTGCCCTCCGGACCACATCTCCGCTGTCGGTTTCCTCTATCCCAAGCACTGCATAGTTTATGTCGAGATGGTTCAGGATCTTGATGAACTCACGCGTGACTTTCTTGTACCTGTCGTCGAAAGCGCCTGCCGACCCGACCCAGAAAAGGTATTCGGGTTTTTCGCCCTGCGCAGCCTTATCGGCCATCAGGGGCACATCGAGCCCTTCGGCCCAGATCATTCGGTCTTCGGGCGAGAACTGCCAGGGGGCCCCGTTGTTCTCAATGTTGCTGAAGATGCTGTTTAGCTCGCCGGGCCCTTTCGATTCTTCCATCACAAGGTACCGCCTCATATCAACAATGAGGGTCGGGTGGTTGATGCTCACCGGGCACTCATAGGCACAGGCGTTGCAGGTGGTGCAGGCCCAAAGTTCCTCCTCGCTCACGTAGCTCCGGATGATGGCCTTGTCGTCGCTGAATTCTTTGTCTTTCAGCAACCCGGGCCCTTTTTCCTTCATCCTGGCCCTTACGTCCATCAATATTTTCCTGGGTGAAAGTTTCTTCCCCGTTATGTTGGCCGGGCAGGCCTCAGTGCACCTTCCGCACTCGGTACAGGCCAGTGAGTCGAGGTAATTCTTCCAGGTGATGTCTTCCACATCGAGCACTCCGAAACGCTCCACGGTTTCCTCTTCGTCTGCAGCGGGTTCGCCGAAGGCCTGGTCGGGGTCCATCATCATCTTCACCTCTTTGGTAATATTGGGCATATTGGGAAGGTAGCCCAGGGGCTCCAGCCTGCTGAGCAGTACATTGGGAACCGAGGTGAATACGTGGAAATGCTTTGAATAGGGGAGAATGTTTGCAAAGATGAAAATAAGGACGATGTGCCCCCACCAGTTGAATTCATGCCAGAAATGAATGGTTGATAATTCCATCTGGCCGTAAAAGCCGGCAACAAAATGGCTTACCGGATAAATCCCTTTTATTTCATGCCCGGCTGCTTCTGATTGCAGGATATAGAATGTGTTCATCCCCTGCAGGGTGATCATCAGCAGCAGGATGAGCGTAAGAGCTATGTTGGCATCCCAGTGCGAAACATGTTTCATCTCGATGCCCTTGAACCGCCTGATGTGCATAAAGACCCTTCTCACCAGGAAGGCTATGATCAAAATGGCAATGATCCAGGCGAATATATCCCCGGAGGCAATGAGGATATCGTAAACAGGGCCAAGCACAGCCAGTATCCTTTCAGTCCCGAACAGGCCGTCGATGATCATTTCAATACTTCCGAAAAGGATCACTATGAAGCCCCACCATACCAGTGCATGCATGAGGCCCACCACCGGCTTCCTCAGTATCTTGGTCTGCCCGAATGCAACCACCAGCATCTTGTTGATCCGCTTTCCCCAGTTTTTGACCGGGAAAGGTTTGGTAAGGCTGAAAAATGCAAATACCCTGCGCATCGTATACGCAAACGCCCCTATTGTGATCAGGAGCACTATGGCAAATATGATCTGTTTCGACATAACATGTTAAATATTAAAGTATAAGCAATATTAAGGATTATAAATTTTAGACTGAAAATAAATTGTGGAGGGTGTACCGAACACTCGAACACTCGGACACTTTTATTACCTTTGCTCCCTACCCATCAGTATTATTACACAATTATGACATCACAGAAGATTAAGCCCTACAAACCCAAGAACCACATCAGGATCGTGACGGCGGCCAGTCTTTTCGACGGGCACGATGCAGCGATAAACATCATGAGAAGGATACTCCAGTCGACCGGGGCGGAGGTGATCCACCTGGGCCACGACCGCTCGGTGAAGGATATCGTGGATTGCGCCGTGCAGGAAGATGCGCAGTCGATAGCGCTGACCTCTTACCAGGGCGGGCATATCGAGTATCTCAAGTATATGTATGATATGCTTCATGAAAAGGGCTTCGGGCACGTGAAGATCTTTGCCGGGGGCGGAGGGGTGATCCTTCCCGAAGAGATCAAAGAGCTGCACGATTACGGTATAACCCGGGTGTATTCCCCGGATGACGGAAGGCAGATGGGCCTGCAGGGCATGATCAACGATGTGATGGAGAAATCCGATTACCCGCTGGGCAAGGACATTGAACTGTCAAAGGATAAGATCGGGAAAAAGGACATTAAGGCCATATCCCAGTTAATATCCGCGGCCGAAAATTACCCCAAACAGGTACGGGAGTTCATCGATAAGCTATATAAGAACGAAGGAAGGTCACCTGTCCTTGGAATTACAGGCACGGGAGGCTCCGGTAAATCCTCACTGGTGGATGAGATAGTAAGGCGTTTCCTGGATGATTTTCCTGAAAAGACCCTTGGCATTATTTCCGTAGACCCTTCCAAAAGAAAGACCGGCGGAGCCCTGCTGGGCGACCGCATCAGGATGAACTCCATCAGTAGCGACAGGGTCTATATGCGTTCCCTTGCCACCCGCCAGAGCAACCTGGCTGTGTCAAAATTTGTGAAAGATGCCGAGATCATACTCCAGGCTGCCGGGTTCGACCTCATAATCCTTGAAACCAGCGGTATCGGACAGGCCGATACGGAGATCGTAGACCACAGCGATGTATCAATGTATGTGATGACCCCCGAGTACGGTGCGGCCACCCAGCTCGAGAAGATCGACATGCTCGACTTTGCCGACATCATTGCAATCAACAAGTTCGACAAGATGGGTGCAAAGGATGCTCTCAGGGATGTGAAGAAACAGTACCAACGCAACCATCTTCTCTTCGAAACCGATCCCGATGAGCTTCCGGTTTTCGGGACCGTGGCCTCACAGTTCAACGACCCGGGCGTCAACAAGTTCTACAAACGGCTGATGGATATCATCCAAAAGAAAACAGGTGCTGACCTTAAGTCGAACCTGGTAGCGCAGGAAGAGATGTCGGAAAAGATATACATCATACCCCCTAACCGTGTTAGGTACTTATCGGAGATCTCAGAAACGGTAAGGAACTATAACAAGTGGACCGAGAAGCAGGCAAAGACGGCCCATAAGCTGCAGTCGCTGAAAGAAACGCTTGGGGAGATCAGTGAAAACGGCGGCAGTGACGGCGAACTGAAAAAATTGCTGGAAGAGAGGATCCATGATACCGAAAACCACCTCGACGGTGAAAGCAGGACTATCCTGGAAAACTGGGACGAAAAGGTCCGGACCTATAAGAATGACGAATTCGTCTATAAGGTCAGGGATAAAGAGATCAGGGTGAAGACCCATACAGAGTCGCTTTCGCATTCAAAGATCCCGAAGGTGGTGCTTCCGCGGTACAAAAGCTGGGGCGACATAGTGAAATGGAACCTCCGCGAGAACGTGCCGGGCGAATTTCCCTATGCCTCGGGCGTGTTCCCGTTCAAGCGGGAAGAAGAGGACCCCACAAGGATGTTTGCCGGTGAAGGCGGTCCGGAAAGGACCAACAAGCGTTTCCACTACGTGTCATATGATATGCCAGCCAGGAGGCTTTCCACAGCTTTCGATTCGGTAACGCTTTATGGAAGGGATCCCGACCACAGGCCTGATATCTACGGCAAGATAGGAAACTCAGGTGTTTCCATTGCCTGCCTCGACGATGCTAAAAAACTCTACTCAGGCTTCAACCTTGCCGACCCTAAGACCTCCGTTTCGATGACCATCAACGGCCCGGCTCCAACGCTGGTCGGGTACTTCATGAATGCAGCCATCGACCAGCAGTGCGAGGTCTATATAAAGGAAAACGGCCTGGAAAAGGAAGTCAACAAGAAGATCGATGAGATCTATAAAAAACGGGGGACAAAGCGTCCTGAATACCAGGGAAAGCTTCCGAAAGGGAACGACGGGCTGGGATTGATGCTGCTCGGGGTTACCGGCGACCAGGTCCTGCCCAAAGATGTTTACGAAAAGATCAAGGCCGACACCATTTGCAGGGTAAGGGGAACGGTACAGGCCGACATCCTCAAGGAAGACCAGGCCCAGAACACCTGCATCTTCTCCACGGATTTTGCCCTAAAGCTGATGGGTGATGTGCAGGAGTATTTTATCGATAACAATGTCAGGAATTTCTATTCGGTATCGATCTCAGGGTACCATATTGCCGAGGCGGGCGCCAACCCGATAACCCAGCTTGCCCTGACCCTGGCAAACGGCTTCACCTATGTGGAGTATTACGCTTCAAGGGGCATGGACATCAACAAGTTCGCGCCCAACCTGTCGTTTTTCTTCTCCAACGGTGAAGATCCCGAATATTCTGTACTTGGAAGGGTGGCCAGGCTTATCTGGTCGAAGGCCATGAAACTGAAATACGGCGCCAACGACCGCTCGCAGAAGCTGAAATACCACATCCAGACGTCGGGCAGGTCGCTGCACGCACAGGAGATCGCATTCAATGATATCCGGACCACGCTCCAGGCGCTGTATGCCATTTACGACAACTGCAACTCACTTCACACGAATGCCTATGATGAGGCCATCACCACCCCCACGGAGGAGTCGGTACGCCGGGCAATAGCCATACAGATGATCATCAACCACGAGCTGGGGCTGGCCAAGAACCAGAACCCGCTGCAGGGATCGTTCATTATCGAAGAGCTGACCGACCTGGTGGAAGAGGCTGTATTGTCGGAGTTCGACCGCATCACAGAAAGGGGAGGAGTGCTGGGCGCTATGGAGACCATGTACCAGCGCGGCAAGATCCAGGAAGAGTCGCTTTATTATGAATCGATGAAGCACAGCGGCAAGCTCCCGATCATAGGGGTGAACACATTCCTGTCTTCGGAAGGTTCCCCGACGACCATACCGGGTGAAGTGATCAGGGCTACCAAAGAGGAAAAGGAATACCAGATCAACATGCTGGAGCAGCTCCACAAGACTTATGCGAAGGAGGGTGAGGAGTCGCTCGAAAAGCTCAGGCAACGGGCCCTGAATAATGAGAACATCTTCGAGGGCATCATGGACGCATCCAGGTACTGCTCCATCGGACAGATCTCGAACGCCCTTTTCGAGGTAGGCGGGCAGTACAGGAGGAGCATGTGATTAGAGTTGAGATGGAGCGAAGCGGAATCCCGTGAACGGAGTGAAACGGGAGTTGAGATTTGAGATTATCTCTTAATTATCTGCGTTTTATTATTTTGGTTCGGGGTTTGGGGTGCAAGGTGTGGGGATTTCTCTGCGTCACTCTGCCCATCTCTGCAAACTCAGCGTGAAACTCCATAGCTAAGCGGAAAATAGGAGGATAGGAAAATAGGAGGTTAAGAAAATAAGAAGAGAAAGACAGGTAACAATTTGATCGTTGGATAACTGCATTAAACCAATCTTGCCTGCAGATCAATAATTACAACATTTCGCTCAATCAAATCCTTGGAATTAAGTATTTTTGCAATGTAAAACAAAAAACCAATTTATTGTGGGCCACTGGTTAGAAGACATAGAAAGACAAGAAAGCAGGAAGCATCGGTCGGCCAGGGACAGTGCCAGGATACAGGACAAGATCTTCCGCATAAAACAGAATTACGAGAAGAACAAAGAGATATACGATGCTTTCATCGCAAGGCTGGACGAGCTTGTGGAGAGGGTGAACAATCTTCCTATGGAATACAGGGAAGAGTTCAACAAACTGAAATCACAGGAAAAGAAATCGAAGCTCGACAACAAGCTTCATTTCTTCTCGAGCAGCCGCCGGCACCAGAAAATGGAGTTCAAAGGATTTCTGAACCCGCTCAAGAACGTGAAATACAAGCACGTCAGGATCATTTACTTCAATGTAGCAAAGCTGATGGACAAGGCGGAGGTGGAGATCCGCGAGGAGTTCCTGGAGAAAAAAAGGCGCGACGGCCAGATCATTTCCGATGTCGAGAGCAAGAATAAAAGCAATAAACCTGCAGGCATCGATAGTGAAAAGTTCCACCAGATCTATTATTACGATATGGACAAGCTCACCCCCGAGCTTGCCTTAAAGATCATCGACTGGCTGGCCTTCAAGGAAGAACTTGACCATATCCCTGTTATTGAAGAAGGAGAGCCGAGGTTTGGGGACTGAGGTAGGAATAGGAGCAGGAATAGGAATAGGAATAGGAGAAGGAGAAGGAGAAGGAATAGGATTAAGATTAGGAGTAGAATATTTGCGCTAATTTTAGGATTGTTGATAAAAAAATGGTTTTCGACAGGTATTTTTTGGTTGGTCAGTGATCAATTTCTTTGATCTAATACTGATAAACATGAAAAGCCTGGAAAACAGAATTACTTTTTTCGCAGCAGAGATTATCTCTTTTGCAAAAAACCTTCCTAAAGATAGATTTGTAATACATGTTGAAGATCAGTTGATCAGGGCTGGACTATCAGTACCTTTGAACTGGGGGGAAGCACAGTATTCAGAATCCGATAAAGATTATGTCCATAAAGTAAGTATAGTCCTGAAAGAATTACATGAAATCAAAGTATGTCTGAAACTTGTAATTCAGTTGGGATTAAAGAAAAAGGATGATAAAACAGAATTTCTGCTAAATGAGAATAATGAATTACTTGCGATAATGACAACCTGTAAAAACAAAGCCAGGCTAAAAATAACAACCAAAACCAACAAGAGGTAACCTACGAACTCCTTTTCTTAACCCGTTTCCTCCTCCTATTCCTATTCTTACTCCTAATCCTAATCCTAATCCTACTCTTACTCCTAATCTTGCTCCTAATCTTGCTCCTAATCTTGCTCCTAATCTTGCTCCTACTCCTATTCCTAATCCTGATCCTGATCCTGATCCTGATCTTATTCCTAATAAACTTCGGCGCTCTTAAAATAATCCAGGCTCTCCGGGTTTCTCAGCGCGTCCCTGTTCTTCACTTCCTGGCCGTGGATGAGCTTTTTCACTGCGACCTCCACCTTTTTCCCGTTAAGGGTGTAGGGCACGTCGGGGCATTCCCTGATGATGGCCGGTACGTGGCGCGGACTGCAGTTTGCCCGGATGTTCGTTCTGATCTTCTTGATGAGCTCTTCAGAAAGTTCAACGCCGGGCTTGAGCTTGACAAAGAGTACTACCTGCTCGTCTTCATCAACCTTCTTGCCTACGATCACTGAATCATCGATCTCATCCATGTTCTCAACCACGTTGTATATTTCGGCAGTGCCGATGCGCACGCCGCCGGGGTTCAGGGTGGCATCTGACCTTCCGTACATGATGATGCCGCCGTGCGGGGTGATGTAGATATAGTCGCCGTGGTGCCACACACCCGGGTAGACGTCGAAGTAGGCGCTCCTGTACTTTTCACCGCCGGGGTCGTTCCAGAAGTAAATGGGCATGGAGGGGAAAGCGGTCTTGCAAACCAGTTCGCCCTGCTGTTCAACAACGGAGTTGCCGCTATCGTCAAAGCAATCCACGTCCATTCCCAGGCCACGGCACTGGATCTCGCCGCGATAAACGGGCAGAAGGGGATTACCGAGCATGAAGCAAGATACGATATCGGTCCCGCCGGCAATGGAGGAGAGCTGGACGTCTTTCTTCCATTTGTCGTAAACATATTCAAAGCTCTCGTTCGAGAGAGGCGACCCTGTAGATGTGATGGTCCGCAGTTTCGGGAATTCCGAGACCTTCGACGGGACAACCCCTGCATCTTCTAGCGAGGCTATGTACTTGGCGCTGGTGCCGAAAAGGGTGACCTCCAGTTCGTCGGCCATTTCCAGCAGTGCCTCCGGCGAGGGGTGGAACGGGTTCCCGTCGAAACAGATTATCGTGGCGCCAAGGGCCAGGCTGCTGACAAACCAGTTCCACATCATCCAGCCGCAGGTGGTGAAATAGAAAACACGGTCGTCTTTTTTTACATCGCTGTGGAGCATCAGCTCCTTGAGGTGCTGGATGAGGGTGCCGCCCTGTGAATGGACAATGCTTTTGGGCAGCCCGGTTGTCCCCGACGAGTACATGATGTAAAGCGGATGGTCGAACGGGAGCTGCTCAAACTCCATTTCCCCTTCGGCAGGCACGAGCAGGTCGTCCCATTTCATTGAGTTATCAATGGTACCCAGGTCGAGGGTGCCGGCATAGTCGGTCATTATCACCTTCTCAACGGTGGGCAGTTCATGGAGTATGTCCCTCAGTCTCGCCTGTGAATCGAATTTTTTGCCGTTGTAGAAATAGCCGTCGACTGAAAAGATCACTTTGGGTTTGATCTGCGTGAACCGGTCGAGCACGCCCTTTACGCCGAAGTCGGGCGAGGTGGACGACCAGATGGCCCCGATGGAAGAAGCTGCCAGCATGGCTATCACCGTTTCGGGCAGGTTGGGCATAAAGGCAGCAACCCTGTCGCCTTTCTTCACACCCAGCTTTTTCAAGCCTTCGGCAATACCATGGGCTGTTTTATAAACTTCCTTGAAAGTGTAGGTCTTGCTGATGCCGGTTTCGCCCCTGAAGATAATGGCCGGGTGGTCGTCCCTTCTTCGGAGGAGGTTCTCGGCAAAGTTCATCTCCGTGCCTTCAAACCATTTTGCTCCCGGCATTTTTTTCGGGTCGTCCACAACCTGTTTATATGGTTTGGAATGGATGATGTCTGAAAAGTCCCAGAAGCTTCCCCAGAAACCACCGGGGTCATTTACACTCCACTCGAAGAGATCACTGTAGTTGTTGATCTTCTTGCCAAAGCGTTCGTTGGCAAAATCCAGGAATTTTTTCAT
This sequence comes from uncultured Bacteroidales bacterium, assembly GCA_964644135.1. Classification (GTDB taxonomy): domain Bacteria; phylum Bacteroidota; class Bacteroidia; order Bacteroidales; family JAGOPY01; genus CAZMOK01. The sequence goes on from CAZXWD010000025.1 coordinate 25,490, forward strand.
CCCTGAATTATTTTTCAGCTCTTCGGAGGGTTCCCAGAGGATCTTGTACTGCATAACAGGGTTTGTATTTAAAGGTTCGGTTATTCGAAACAGCCGATGTGCCGTGAGATCACCAGCCGCTGTATCTCGGAAGTCCCTTCGCCGATCTGAAGAAGGCGCTGGTCGCGGTAGAAGCGCTCTATATCGTAATCTTTCATCAGGCCGTAGCCGCCGTGTATCTGAACGGCTTCATCGGCAACTTCCCTGGCAATTTCGGAGCAATACAGCTTGGCCATCGCCGATTCCTTGGCAAATGGTTTCCCGGCATCCTTCAGCCAGCAGGCTTTATAAAGAAGGTTTCTTCCCAGTTCGATCTTCAGGGCCATATCGGCCATCTTGAAGGCATTCACCTGGAACTGGATCACAGGCTTGCCAAATTGCTTGCGTTCCTTTCCGTACTGCATGGCCAGTTCATAGGCGCCCTGCGCACATCCCAGTCCCATGGCAGCTATGGAAAGCCTGCCGTTATCGAGGGTGCTGAGCATGATATGCGAGCCTTCGCCCACCTTTCCCAGCAGGTTTTCTTCAGGCACCTCGCAGTCTTCAAAGAAAAGTTGTGCTGTATCGGAAGCCCGCCACATCATTTTGCCGTGCATGGGCATGCGCTTGAACCCGGGTGTGTCCTTCTCGACTATGAGGCAGGTAAATTCCTTTTTTCCACCCACTTCACCGCTTACGGTCTGCACGGTGGAGCCAATCGAGATATCGCTCGATCCGTTAGTGATAAAGATCTTGGAACCGTTGATGATCCATTTCCCGTTCTCGAGCTTCGACTTTGTCTTTGTGCCCCTCGAGTCACTGCCCGCATCGGGCTCCGTAAGGCCGAATCCCCATAGCGCATCCCCTGTTGTGAGCGGGGGCAGGTATTTTTCTTTCTGGGCTTCGGTACCGTAATAATAGAGAGGCCCTGTTCCCAGAGAATTATGCGCTGCCAGGGTAGCTGCCTGTGATCCGTCGACACGGGCAAGCTCTTCAACCGCTATAATGTAAGAAATGGTATCCAGGTCTTGTCCTCCGTACTTCTCCGGGAGGGTCATCCCGAAAAGCCCCAGCTCGCCCATTTTTTTGGTGAGGTCGAGTGAGAATTCACCTTTTTCGTCCAGCTCCTTTGCCACCGGCCGTATTTCGCGCTCAGCGAAATCGCGCACGGTTTCACGGATCATTTGCTGTTCTTCTGTCAGTTCAAAGTCCATGCGTTCAATTTTTTTAGTTAGTCCTGTTTTTTATTGAGGGTGAGCAGGTTCGTGTTTCCGTCGACCTTGTCACCCGGTTTAACGTTTATCTTTTCAATTATCCCGTCGACAGGGGAGGCGATATAGTTTTCCATCTTCATGGCTTCCACAATGACCAGTGTTTCGCCCTTTTTCACCTCGGCACCCTCCTCAAAGTGGATCTTGATGACCTTCCCGGGCATGGGAGAGAAGATCCTGCTGAAATCCCCTTCTTCAGAGTCAAAGCTGCCAAGGATCTCTTCGTGGCTGGCAAGGATGTCGTGCCTTTTCAGCTCGTACACATATCCGCCATGCGAAACAAAGGTGGTCCCCTTACCGTCGTCGGAGATGTAGAAAGGATAGGCCTGGTCGCCTATCACTATCTGCACGAATCCGTTGCTGATCTCCTTGAGCGTAGCGCCGATCTTTTCACCTTCGAAGAGGAAGGTGTACTCTTTTCCGGCTATCCTTTCAATAAAAGGCCTGTGAGTTTCCCCGTCAAGATCGATCTCGAGCTCCATCACTTCCCTCCAGTACCCTATCATCTTCCAAACGCCGGAGCCGTTGGTTTGTTCGGTCAGCTTCCATTTATTGAAGTCGTAAATATAGCAGGCCATCACTGGCAGTTGGGCCGGGAGATTCTTCCTGGCTGCATGGATCTCTTCCACTATACTGCCGGTATGATCGTCGCAGTACCTGGTCGAGATCTTGTTCTCTATGTAATCGTCGTTCCTGAGCAGGTGCTTCAGGTATGTGATGTTGGTCTTTATCCCGTGGATGATGTAACCGTCGAGGGCCATGAGCATCTTTTCCCGGGCAATGTCGCGGTCTTTTCCCCATACTATCAGCTTGCTGATCATCGGGTCGTAGAAACTTTCTATGGTCGAGGCTTTTTCGATCCCCGAATCAAGACGGATGTCCGTACCCCTGGGTTCCTTGTAGAAGGTCATGGTTCCCGGCGAGGGTAGGAACTGGTTCTCGGGGTCCTCGGCATAGATACGGCATTCGATGGCATGGCCATTCTGCCTGAGGTCCTCCTGGTTGATATCAAGTTCCTTGCCGGAGGCTATGAGTATCTGTTCCCTCACCAGGTCGACACTCGTCACCATTTCGGTAACGGGGTGTTCCACCTGGATCCGGGTGTTCATTTCGAGGAAATAGAAGTTCAGGTCTTTATCGACGAGGAACTCAACCGTTCCGGCGCTGCTATAGCCTATGTCCTGTGCGATCCTGACGGCTGCGGCGCCCATCTTTTCACGTACCTCGGGTGTAAGGGTGGGTGACGGCGATTCTTCGATGATCTTCTGGTAGCGGCGCTGGATGGAGCACTCCCTTTCGAAGAGATGTATGGCATTGCCGTGATTGTCGCCGAGCACCTGCACTTCGATATGGCGTGGCTCTTCAATGTACTTTTCTATGTATACCGTCCCATCGCCGAAATAGGAAGCAGCTTCCCTGGTGGTGCTTTCGAGGACCTCTGGCAGCTCGTCCATGCTGTGGACTATCCGCATGCCTTTTCCGCCGCCTCCTGCGGCGGCCTTGACGAGTATGGGCAGTTTGATCTCGCCGGCCCTTTTCAGCAATGTTTCCGGGTCGCCGGTAATGCCTTCGGTCATAGGGATGCCCGATTTTCTGACAAAAGCCCTCGATTCGATCTTATTGCCCATCAGGCGGATAGCTTCGGCGCCCGGACCGATGAAAACGATCCCCGCTTCGTCGCAGGCCTTCACAAATCCGGCGTTCTCCGAAAGGAAGCCGTAACCCGGGTGAATGGCTTCACTGCCCGACGATCTGGCTATCGATATGATCTTCTCGATGTCGAGGTAGCTCATCGAAAGGTCGTCGCTGTGCAGGCTGTAGGCCTCATCGGCCATTTTCACGTGCAGGGCATGGGTGTCGGCGGGGGAGTAGATTGCAACGGTCTGGATCCCCAGCTTCCTGGCCGACCGGATCACCCTGACTGCGATCTCCCCGCGGTTTGCTACCAGTATTTTTTTGAATAGGTTCATTTTATTAGCTTTTGGCCCTTAGCCTTTGGCTGTTGGCCAGTTATCTCAATTTCCAATATTTACTACCTACTATTTATTATTTAATCAACCCCTCCCCCCGACCCCCTCCCCAAACAGGGAGGGGGAGCAAAGTGGGTTGGTTATTTCAATTTTCAATATTTACTACCTACTATCTACTATTTATTATTTACTATTTACTATTTAACCCATTTCGGTTTGCGTTTTTCAAGGAATGCTGCCATCCCTTCCTGGCCTTCTTCAGAGGCGCGGATCTCGGCTATCATGCGGGCTGTTGATTCCAGCGCCTCGTCGATTGTTTCTTTATTGGATATGTTGAAGATCAGGTTTTTGCAATGTGTCATCGCTTTCGGGCCGCTGGTACGCAGCAGCTCGATGGTCTCTTCAATATACTCTTCCAGCTCCTGGGCCGGGAAGGATCTGTTTACCAGGCGGTAGTGCTCTGCCTCCTTGCCGTTGATCCGCCTGCCGGTGAGCATCAGCTCGCGGGAGCCGTATTCGCCTACCCTTTTGGTAACGTAGGGTGAAATGCAGGCGGGCACAATGCCTATCTTCACTTCGCTCAGCGAGAACACAGTGTCATCATCCGCGTAAGCGAAATCGCACGAAGCCAGCAGACCGTTGGCGCCCCCTATGGCCGCACCGTGCACCACTGCAATGGTGGGCACCCGGCAGGTGTAGATGGTGTAGAAGCATTTCGAGAGGTTCAGACTTTCGCTGTAGTTCTGCTCGAAGGTGTATTTGGCCACATCCCTCATCCAGTTCAGGTCGGCACCGGCGCAGAACGATTTGCCCCTGCCCCTTAATACCGCAAAGCGGATGTCGTCCATCTTGTTGATGCTTTCGAAGCAGTCGATGAGTTCAGAGATCATCACCTCGTTAAAGGCGTTCCTTATCTCCGGGCGGTTGAGCCAGACGATCCCTAAATCACCTTTCTTTTCGAATTCTATGGTTTTGTATTTCATATGCCGTATCCCTTAGATTTTGTACCCTCCCCCTGGCTTCGCCTTCCCCCTCCCTACCAGTAGGGAGGGGGACCGAGGGGGTGGGTATAAGACTGTAAATTTTCAATATTTACTATTTGCTATTTGTCATTTACATTCTGAAAACACCATATTTCGTATCTGGGAACGGCTTGTTGAGCGAAGCGGCTATTCCCATGGCTATGATCTTTCGTGTATCGACAGGGTCGATGATGCCGTCGTCCCAGAGCCTGGCAGTGCTGTAGTAAGCAGAGCCTTCGCCGGCATATTTTTTAAGGATCTCTTCCTTGAGCTTTGACTTTTCCTCGGGGTTCATCTCCTGTCCGCGAGCGGCAAGCTGTTCTTCCTTCACCTGGATGAGCACGTCGGAGGCCTGTTCGCCGCCCATGACAGAGATCTTGGCGTTGGGCCACATGAACAGCAGCCTGGGGTCGTAGGCCCTTCCGGCCATGGCATAGTTACCGGCCCCGAATGAACCGCCGAACACCACCGTGAACTTGGGCACGTCGGCGTTGGCCACGGCATGTACGAACTTGGCGCCGTCCTTGGCAATGCCGCCGTGCTCGTATTGCTTGCCCACTATGAAGCCCGTAATGTTTTGCATGAAGAGGATGGGGATATTCCTGGAGGTGCAGAGCTCAATGAAATGTGCCCCTTTCAATGATGTCTCTGAAAAGAGCACCCCGTTGTTGGCGAGGATGCCCACCGGGAAGCCCATGATGTAGGCAAACCCCGTAATGATGGTGGGGGCGTACCTGGGCTTGAACTCATGGAAGCGGCTGCCGTCGACCATCCGTGCTATGATCTCTTTGGCATCCACGGGTTTGCGCAGGTCGGTGGGGGCAATGCCGTAAAGGTCTTCGGGGTCATAGTATGGTTCTTCGGGGGTTTCCAGCTCGAGCTTTTGCCTGGGCCTGTTTTTCAGGGTCTGGAAAATGTTGCGGCAGAGCTGGATGGCGTGGCGGTCGTTCTCGGCCATATGGTCGGCTACGCCGGAGATTCCCGTATGGACTGCCGCCCCGCCGAGCTCTTCCGGTGTGACCACTTCGCCGGTTGCCGCCTTGACAAGCGGCGGCCCTCCGATGAAGATGGTGCCCTGTTCCTTCACGATGATGGTCTCGTCGCTCATGGCCGGCACATAGGCGCCACCGGCCGTGCAGGAGCCCATTACGATGGATATCTGGGGCACGCCCATGGCCGAGAGCCGGGCCTGGTTGTAGAAGAACCTGCCGAAGTTGAACCGGTCGGCAAAGACTTTGGCCTGTTCGGGAAGGAAGATACCCCCTGAGTCGACCATATAGACACAGGGCAGGTGGTTCTCGATGGCCACCTGCTGGGCCCTTACGTGTTTCTTTATTGTTTCAGCTACGTAAGTACCCCCTTTGACCGTGGCATCGTTGGCTATAATGATCGATTCCTGGCCGTGGATTACGCCTATTCCGGTGATGATGCCGGCGGCGGGGAACTGGTCGTCGTACAGCCTGTAAGCGGCAAGGGTTGAAAGTTCCAGGAAGGGGGTGTCGGGGTCTACCAGCAGGTCGACCCGTTCGCGGGCAAGGAGTTTTCCGCGTTTCTTATGTCGTTCCACGGCTTTTCCGGAGGCGCCGTGCCTGACATTTTTGAGGATTGACCTGTATTCATTGAGTATCCCGAGGAACTCCTTTTTATTTTCCCGGAATTCGGGGGAGGAGGTGTTGATCTTGGACTCTATGCGGAACAATGGTACTGATTTTAGTTATACAATGGGTAAAGAACCGGCTCAGTTTTGCAACGGACTAAAATAGGGAAAATTTCACAGCCTGCCGCTTAGAAGGGCTTTAAATTGCGGCTGTTTATATCACTCATTTTTGCCCACCCCCTCGATCCCCCTCCCAATCGATAGGGAGGGGGAGGGTCAAACCAGTGGGCATGATGTTTATGAATGATTGAAATTGCGAAAGAAGCTAAATTATTTGCCACGAATGCACTAATATTATTCGACCTCCATTCGTGCATTATTGGCTTTTAATTATTATCCGGTCTGTGGCAGGTTGCTTGTTTTTTTATTTTTTGCCACGAATGCGCGAATAGCATTAGTGGCTTTAAATTATTATCCGGTCTGTGGCAGGTTGCTTGCTTTTTTTATTTGCCACGAATGCACTAATACATTTGGACTTCATTCGTGCATTAGTGGCTTTTAATTATTATCCCGTCTGTGGCAGATTCTACTGAATCGAATTATTTTGATTAATGATGAAAATACCCTATTTTAGTTTAATTATAGTCAGCAATACCTTTTCATTTATGAAAAATGCTTTACTCCTAAAGAAAAGCCTGACATTCACCAAAAGCAGGGAGATACTTACTACAATTTTTTTGCTTGTTTTCATAATTGTTTACCCGCAGGTAGTTAATATTAATGTGCCATCTGGAAACAATAAGGTTTTTGACCAGGCCAATAACCTTGCCCACTCCGAAAGCCTGATTACCGGTTATCCTGTATACCATATCATCGCC
>CAZXWD010000026.1:0-32205 GCA_964644135.1 uncultured Bacteroidales bacterium
CTCAAAGGCACTAAGCACCACAATGTTAAATATTGCACTATGTCAACTGCATCAAAAATTAGTTTACAGTTACATAAAGAAAAATTTAATTAAATCGCACAACGCGTTATTTACTATTTAATATTTAACAAGGTTTTTGAGCATTCCTTTGAAAACGAAAAGGTGCAAAGGCATCACCAGGTACCAGTACATCCTTCCCCAGAGGCCTTTGGGGCGGAAGGTCGCCTCCTGAATGACAATGGTTTTGTTTTCTTTTTCTGTAATATTGAATTCCAGCCACGCTTCTCCCGGCAACTTCATCTCAGCATAAAGAAGCAATCTTTTCTTTTCTTTATCGGCCAGTATCACCCGCCAGAAGTCGAGCGAATCCCCCGTATGGATATCGGTGGGGTTTGTCCTGCCCCTCCTAAGTCCCACTCCCCCGACCATTTTATCCAGCCATCCGCGTATATTCCAGAGCCAGTTCCCATAATACCATCCCCGTTCACCACCTATTGACCAGATTTTCTCAAGTACTTTGTCAGCCCTTTCCCGGTCAATTTCTTTGATTTGCATATCCTTGAGGCAACCGTTTGAAGGCACTTCAATGTAGTCACGGATATTTCCCTCCAACTTGCTGCTGCCGGCAGTGTCTTTCCAGCTTGATACAACCAGGTGCTGGTCTATTTTCTGAAATGCTTTTTCCACAGCTTCTTCGTACGAAAGTGGTTCTATACCGAGTGTTTTATGTATTTCATGATCCTTTGCCATCACTTCCACTTTCATGCTGCTAACGAGGTTGACGGCTAAATAATAAGGGACGGCTGTAACAAAATATAGCCAATAGGAAGAAAGGCGGGGTGTCATCACGGGAAGGGTGAATATGTATCTCTTCAACCCCCTCACTTTTGCGTATCCCAGCATCATTTCCTTGTAGGTAAGTACATCCGGGCCGGCTGTATCGAAAACCCTGTTGTAAACTTTTTCATTCAGTTTACACTTGCTCAGGCATTCTATAATATCCCTTACAGCAATTGGCTGGGTATGTGTAAGTACCCACCTGGGGGTTACCATTACCGGTAGTTTTTCGACCAGGTCGCGAATGATCTCGAACGACGAACTGCCTGAACCGATCACGATGCCAGCCCGCAAAACAGTCAGGTTGTATTTCCCCTTCCTGAGTATCTCCTCAACATTCTTTCTCGACTGAAGGTGCTTTGACAGGGTATCCTCATTTACAATACCTCCAAGGTAGATTACCTGTATGGCATTTGTTCTATCCACAAGTTTCCTGAAACTCTCTGCCGATAATGCCTCTTCCTCTTGAAATCCCTTGATCGAGCTCGACATGGAATGGATAAGGTAGTAGGCTACATCAATATCTTTGGGTAGGCTGAATTCTTCCGGTACGGAAAGAAAATCAATTTCCACGGTGCTTATCCTGTCGGAATAGGGGATGTCTGTATTGAAACGATTCCGGTCCCTTACACAGCAGACAACCTCATGCCCTTCATGCAACAAGACAGAAAGAAGTCTTTTGCCAATATAACCGGTAGCGCCTGTGAGCAGGATCTTCATTTCGCTAAGTTAGCCTATTTGCTGAACAATCACGGCGGAAGAAAGTTTTAAGCGCTGAGCGCAAAGCGGTAAGCAGCATCCATCCTGAAGCCCTTAAGCTGGAAATCAAATTAAACTAAACACTAAACACTGGAAACTAAACATTCTTCGCCTCCGCGATCTTCTTCAGTATCTCTTCCTGGGTGGAGGCAGGCACCGGCAAATAACGGTAGAAGTCCATGGAGTAATTGGCCCTGCCGCTTGAAAGGTTTCTCAGTTGGGTGGCATAGCCGAACATTTCGCTAAGCGGGACAAGGCCCACAAGCTTCTGAGCCCCCTTCCTGAACCTTCTCATCGAATCTATTTTACCTCTCCGGCGGTTTAGGTTTCCAACGACATCACCAATGTATTCGTCAGGTGTGTTGATCTCAATTCTCATTACCGGTTCCAGCAATTGCGGTGAGGCCTTCATGAATCCCTTTTTAAAACAGATGGATGAACAGGTCTGAAAGGCAAAATCGGATGAATCGACCGGGTGGTGCTTTCCGTCGATCAGGGTCACACGTACATCAACAACCGGATATCCCGCCAGGATACCTTCTTCCATGGTTTTCCTGATACCCTTGTCAACTGATGGAATGAATTCCTGCGGTATGGAGCCACCCTTGATCCTGTCGATGAACTCGTAACCATTCCCTTCGTTGGGTTCGATCCTCATAACGGTTTCGGCAAACTGGCCTTTTCCGCCTGTCTGCTTTGAATGCCTGTATTCGCTTTCAATCTCTGCAGTAAGTGTTTCCCTGTAAGCAACCGCGGGTTCTCCAACTTCAACCTCAACCCCGAATTCGTTCTTGATCCTGTCCATGATGATCTCAAGATGAAGTTCGCCCATCCCTGAGATGATCGTTTCATCTGTTTCCTCATCAAACCTTACATTGAACGAAGGGTCTTCGTTTGAGAGCTTGGCCAGTGCTTCGCCCAGCTTGCTCTGGTCTTTCCTGCTCTGTGGTTTTATGGTCATTTCCATAACGGTGGGAGGGATGGTGATCGATTCAAGGAACAGGGGGTTATCCTTGTCACAGAGTGTATCGCCTGTTTTTGTGTACTTCATTCCGATGAGGGCGACTATGTCGCCGGGGCCAGCCTCGGAGATCTCTTGCCTGTCCTTGGCGTGTATCTTCATGATCCTGCCGATCCTTTCGGGTCTGTCCTTAGTGGTATTTAATATCTGCATACCACTCTGAAGTTTACCCGAGTATATCCTGATGAATGTTTGCTGCCCCACGAAAGGATCGTTGATCAGTTTGAAGGCCAGTGCCGAGAAGGGTAGCTTTGCCGACGGGCACCGTGTATGTGTCTTGTTCTCATCATTGATGTCTATCCCAACTACCGACCCAATGTCGAGAGGGGAAGGCATGTAGTCGACAACAGCATCGAGCAGGAGCTGGATACCCTTGTTTTTATAAGCGGCGCCACAAAATACCGGTGTGATCATCAGCTTTAGTGTGGCATTCCTGGCTACTTTCTTGATCAGGTCAACGGGGATTTCTTTCTCTTCAAGGAATAGTTCCATCAGCCTGTCGTCGAACTCAGCAAGCTGTTCCAGGAGAACATTCCTTGCCTCATCAGCCCTTTGCAGGTACTCTTCAGGGATCTCGGCTTCAACCCTTTCATAGTCCTGGAAAATGTAAGCTTTCTGTTCAATGATATCTATTATACCCACAAAGTCATCCTCCGACCCCATAGGCAACTGAAAAGGAATGGCATGTGCATCCAGGTACTCATTCATCATACCTACTGCATCGTAGAAATCAGCTCCTGTACGGTCCATCTTGTTAATGAAAGCAATCCTGGGTACTTTGTACCTGTCGGCCTGGTTCCAGACCGTTTCACTCTGGGGTTCTACACCGCTTACGGCGCAGAAAAGGGCAATCATCCCGTCGATGACCCTGAGCGACCTTTCCACCTCAACGGTGAAGTCGACGTGCCCGGGTGTGTCGATGATATTTATCTGGTGTTTGTTCCATGCGCAGGAAATAGCAGCAGACGCGATGGTAATACCTCGTTCCTGCTCCTGTTTCATAAAATCCATGGTGGCCTGTCCGTCATGGACTTCCCCCACTTTCCTGGTGACCCCGGTATAATAGAGGATCCTTTCGGTAACAGTGGTTTTCCCGGCATCAATATGCGCGGCAATACCTATATTTCGTAACTGTTTAAGAGACATAGTCTTTATTTTTATTCAATATTGTATCGTGGAAAAATATTAAGGCTCTTTCCCGGCTCACTTTTCGAGCGTGCAAAAGTAGTATTCAAAACAACACAAATATACTGTTTATTAAAATTTTACATTAAGATAATATCACGAGTTAGTAGACTCTTTGACCTGGGTCTTAATACCTGGAATGGAATTTTACCAGGCCTTCTATTGGACTTTGCAGGAAATGGCTTACGCTTAAGCCAAATTCAGCAGCCACTTTCATGAAGTGCTCCCTGAAATGGAAGCCTACTGAGCCAACCACTGCCAGCGGCACCTCAGTATGCTCAGGGTATTTGGTGATCTGTTCGGTGAAATAGTCATGAAAATTACCCCTTATCAATCCCCTTACATAGGTGCTTCGCTGATGTTCCCCTATGAACCTTGAGAAGGATGCAAGGAACCTGTTCGGGTGCGGCTGGTTGTAAACAGCATCGAGAATGTTTTCAAGGTTCAGTCCGAACTCTATATCGAAGGCCTTCCTTACCTGTGCAGAAACATTACCTTTAAGGTAGTCGGCAAGGAGCAATTTCCCTAAATAGGCGCCACTGCCCTCATCACCAAACAGATAACCGAGGGATGGCACATTGGCCACTATCTTTTTTCCATCATAATGACAGGAATTTGACCCGGTACCAAGGATACAGGCAATGCCCTCCTTCCTTCCAAAAAGCGCCCTGGCTGCACCAAGCAGGTCGTGGTGGATATTGGCCTGGGCATTATGGAATACCCCTGTAAGTGCATCTTCAACAATGGTGCATTTGGAAATGGTGGAACATCCGGCACCGTAAAAATATATCTCCTTAATGGAGGCAGTATCAATAAAAGGAACCAGGTCTTTCTCGATCACTTTGGAAATAAAAGAACTGTCGGAAAAATAGGGGTTAAACCCGGGTGTTTCATAGGTTTCAGACCTGTAGTCCCCGTTTATCACAACCCATTCGGCCCTGGTTGCTCCGCTGTCGGCTATTAGTTTCATTCTTATAAAGATATTAAATACTGCGAAACAAAACTATGATATGTGGGATGAAAATGATCAGGCCGATTACCGCAGCGGTCAGGGCTGCAACGAGAACGCCACCTGCAGCAAGGTCTTTTACCTTCCCCGCAAGGGGGTTTCGTTCCGGTTCGGCTAAATCAGTTAGTTTTTCGATGGAGGTGTTAAAGAGCTCTGCCGAAATCACCAGTCCTATGGAAAAGAACAGGAAAAGCCATTCGGCCGGACTTAGTTCAAGCCAGTAACCGGCAACTATAACACACAGTGCAGCGATGAAATGTATCCTGGCGTTTCGCTGGGTCTGCAACAGGTATCCTATACCATTGAATGCATATTTAAAACTGCTGAGGAACCTGTTAAGTGGATCGGTTTCATTAGGTTTTATCATTTTTTATATTGATGTTTGGATAAAGATATTTCGAAATGTTGCGGAAAGAGCAAAATATTATCCGCGGTACCTGCTTGCAAACTCTATGCTTACGTAATTATCGAAAGAAAGGCACGTGTCATTGGCAAATTCGGAGGCTGTTCCGATAATTTCCTTCCAGGTCTCTGCACTTACTTTATCAAGGTCTTTCCTGGTGATATTATTCTTGAACAGGCCATATATGAGCCCTGCATTGAAATTATCTCCGGCACCTATGGTACTTACAGGTTCTATCTTCTTTACCGGTATTTCTGTAATACCCGCGTTATTGCTCAGGATCACATTGTTGCTGCCCCGTGTTATGATCAGGTTCCGGCAGAATTTACCGACACTTATCATCCAGTCTTCTTCTGACCGGGTTTCGAAGATATTGAAAAGGTCATCTCTTGAAGCCCTTACTATATCGGCAAACGACAGGTTCTCTTCAAAAGCGGGCATAAGTTCCTTAACATCCTGGGCATGGTTTTTCCTGATGTTGGGATCATAGATGATCATGGCGCCGGCCTCCTTTGCCCTCAGTATGAAATCCTTTACCATCTTCCTGATCGAGAGGGTTATTGAATAGAAAGAGCCGAACAGTACGATATCCCCCTGCTCTATAACAGGGAACAGGTCTGTAAGGCGCTTTTCCGGGTAGTTTTTATAAAAGTTGTAAGTAGCTTCCCCTTTGTCATCGAGTGATGCAATGGAAACAGGGGTCTTCCCGTTTTCGTACAATTGCAGGAACTGTGTGTTGACATCGTTGTTCTTCAGGAAATCGATGATCCAGCATCCGGCAATATCGTGTGTTATTTCCGAGATAAGAAAGACCGGCAGGCCTGTCCTGCCTAATGAAACAGCCGTATTGAGCATGGCACCGCCGGGTCGTGCGGCAACAGGGTCGTGACCTTCAAAAATTATGTCCAATATTGTTTCACCGAAGGTAAAGATCTTTCTCATGGGGAAATTGATTGATAACCGGCCCTGCTGTTTCAGGCAGACAGATTGAGCGGCAAATGGGATTCGAACCCACGACCCTCAGCTTGGGAAGCTGATGCTCTGCCAACTGAGCTACTGCCGCATATAGCTCTACAAATTTAGCAAATAGTAGATAAAAATAGTCAATAATAAATATTAGTTTGCAGTAATCTGTGATCCCGGTATCGCTTTGCCAGGTTGGTAATTGGTGATTAGTTATTGGTAATCGATAATAAACGGTGGTTTTAAAAATGAATTATCATTTTTCTGAAAGGGCAATACCCTGTTAATTCAGCGTTCATTACCTTTGTATTTTAATATTTTGCAATGAAGCCGACTCAACATATAGCTCTTTTACTGTTTCTGCTGTGCTCATACAACACCAGCTCCCAGCATAGCTATCCCAGCGGGTATTTCCGCTCACCGGTCGATTTTCCCATTCTTCTTTCGGGTACTTTTGGGGAACTGAGGGGGACACATTTTCATTCAGGGATTGACATAAAGACCAATGGCCATAACGGGGCAAAGATCTACGCCATAGCAGACGGTTACGTCTCAAGGATCAAAATTTCGGCCTTCGGCTTTGGAAAAACCTTGTACATAACCCATCCAAATGGTTATGTATCGGTATATGCCCATCTCGACAGGTTCAACAAGGAACTTGTCGGCTACACTAAAAAGAAACATTATGAGCATGAATCGTTCGAACTGAACATTTTCCCCGAAAAAAACTCACTGAATGTTAAAAAAGGAGAGATAATCGGCTATTCAGGTAATTCGGGATATTCTTTCGGCCCGCACCTGCATTTTGAGATAAGGGAGGAGGCAACTCAAAAACCATTGAATCCGCTTTTCTTTGGATTTGAGGTAAAGGATTTTATCAGGCCAAAGATCACCTCGCTCACAGTTTATCCTGCAGCCCATGGAGTTAAGGTGAACGGAAAGACTGAGCCTTTTTTCTATGATACTGAAGGTTGGGGCGAAAAGTACAGGCTGCCAGGTAAGGATACCGTGGAAGTCACCGGACCGGTTTACCTGGGTGTAGAAACACACGACCTGCTAAATGGTGCCGGCAATAAAAACGGGGTCTATTCGGTGGAAGTCCGAAAAAGTGGTGAAACTGTATTTTTGTTCAGGGCGGATAGTTTTTCATTCAGTGAAACTCGTTATATCAACAGCCTGATCGATTACGGTAAATACGTTGATAATGGCCAGAAGATCATACGTTCAAAAATAGATCCGAAAAACCTCCTCAGTATGTACGGGAACTTCGGAGAAGGAATTATCGCTTTCGAAGAGGAAGGTCTGACAGAGTTAGCAGTTGAGGTAAAAGATATAAACGGCAACATATCCAGGCTTGTTTTCCCAGTATCTTACGATGGAAGTGAAACCTCGCGCCAATATGCCATTTCCGCCCCCCCGGAGAATGGATCAATATTCAGGTACGATAAGACCAATCTCTTTGAAAACGGGGATATCAAACTGGAAATACCCTACGGTGCCCTGTACGATTCGTTTGAGTTTACTTATGATACGCTTCCTGCCGTTGTAGGGAGCTTTTCAGCTATACACAGGGTGCACAATGATCATATACCTCTTCACACATACTGTAACCTTACTCTGAGGATGCCAGCTGGCTTAAGTGATGAACTGAAACAAAAATGCCTGCTTGCAAAAGTTGATGAGGATGGTATATTTACAACTGCAGGTGGGGAGTATAACGATGGATACATCACAGCAGGCATCCGTGAATTAGGTGATTACACTATCGTTGCCGACATAACTCCCCCGGAGATAATACCTTTGAAGTATGCCCGCTATAAATCGGTCCGGGGACTTAAAAGGATCTCTTTCAAGATCAAGGATGACTTATCAGGCATCAAAGAATACAGGGGTGAGTTAAACGGAGATTGGATACTGATGGAATACGATGCCAAGAACGACCTGCTTTTCTACGATATAGATGAAAGAATGAAAAAAGGAATAAATAATTTCAGGCTTGAAGTCACGGATATGAAGGGCAATGAATCTGAATATTCAACAAAATGGGAGTATTAGGATATGATGGGTAACACAAGGGACATAGCCTTCGAAAAAATGAGGGAGCGTGCCAAGGAACTTAAGTGCCTTTATGCAGTGGACGAGCTTCTGGCAGGGAATGATGATCCTATCGAGAAAGTGCTCGGTGAGCTTGTTACAATAATACCTTCAGGCTGGCAGCACACAACCTGTTGTGAAGCCCTGATAGTTTATGAACGACAGGAATTCTTCACACAGGACCTGAAGAAAACAAAATGGTACCAGAAGGCTAACCTGGTTATAGATGAGAATTACGCAGGAGAAGTAAGGGTATATTACACCATCAACGTTCACGGGTCAGATGATCCCTTCCTTCCCGAAGAACAGAAGTTGCTGAATAATATTGCCCAGCGAATAAGCCAGTTCATATTTCACCGCAAACTGAAAAAAACAGTTGATTACATTAAGGAAAGCCCTTCAGCCAGGAAATCAGCAGACGCCGGATTGATACTGACCCCTGACTCAGATGATCACTGGAGGTGGAGGCAGATGGTTATCGAAAAGCTGGTTACTTCTATGGATATGAAAAAGTTTGGGGTAAAAGCGGCCTATATCATCGGAAGTACCAAAACGGCCACTGCCGGCCCCGGGAGTGACATCGATCTGCTGGTTCATTTTGAAGGTGATGAAGATAAAAAGAATTTGCTTGAATCCTGGGTGGATGGCTGGGGAAGAAGCCTGGCATTCATCAACTACGAACGAACAGGTTATAAAGTGGACGGTAGTCTTATAGATCTCCATATCATCACCGACAAGGATATTAAGGAAGGCAGCAGTTATGCCGCTATGATCGGTGCCAGTGAAAATTCAGCACGTCTTTTAAAATCCATCACTGAATGATCGATTGTCTTTTTGTTTCAGACCTGCACGGGAAAGAAAGCAGGTACAGGAAATTCTTCAGTATTGTTGCGGATGAAAAGCCGGATGCAATATTCCTTGGGGGAGACCTTCTGCCTCACAGTTTCAGCCGTACCTATGAAGGGGATTTCTTTGAGGATATTTTTCTTTCCGGTTTCAGGAAGATGAGGAAGGAAACCCCGGGGATAAGGGTATTCATCATCCTGGGAAATGATGACCCTATGACAGTTGAGCCACTGATGAATAAATTCAGCCAGGAAGGTCTGTGGGAATATATACATGGGGAGAAGAAGGTGCTGGAAGATTTTAAGGTTTTTGGTTATGCCTTTGTGCCTCCTACGCCCTTTCGGTATAAGGACTGGGAAAGGTACGATGTTTCGCGCTTTGTCGATCCGGGTTGTATTTCTCCGGAGGAAGGGATAAGGACCACCGATCCTGGGGAAGATATAGAATATACGACCATCAAGGACCACCTGGAAGAACTTACCCGGGATGAAGACTTGGAGAAAGCAGTCTTTCTTTTTCATTCACCTCCCTATAACTCTCACCTCGACAGGGCAGCTCTCGACGGGCAGATGGTCGATCATGTACCATTGGATGTACATGTTGGAAGCATTGCCATACAGCGGTTCATAGAAGAGCGGCAACCATGGCTTACCATGCACGGTCACATCCATGAATCCTCATCCATTACGGGTGAATGGATGGAAAAGAAAGGCAGGTCCCTTTCGGTCAGCGCTGCGTGGGACGGCCCCGAACTGGCTGTTGTCCGCTTCGACCTGGAAGACCTTGGTAATATATCAAGAAAACTGTATTGAAAAAGAGTGAAAACTCAAGGGTAGTAGCAAAATGAAAATTGCCTAATTTTACCCGCATGGAAGAAATGATCCTCATCCTTGACTTCGGTTCCCAATACACACAATTGATTGCCCGCAGAATACGGGAACTGAATGTTTATTGTGAAATTCATCCTTTCAACAAAATACCATCACTGACAGATAACATCAAAGGTGTTATAATGTCGGGGAGCCCATTTTCCGTCAGGGATAGGAAGGCGCCTGTGCCTGACCTGTCCGGAATACGAGGAAAAGTGCCCTTACTTGGGGTTTGTTACGGTGCTCAGTATCTCGCCCATTCCGACGGGGGGGAGGTTATGCCGTCCAGGATAAGGGAATACGGTCGCGCCAACCTTTCGCACAACGACCCCGACGAGTTGCTGATGCGGGATGTTTCGCTCGGCTCGCAGGTTTGGATGTCGCACGGAGATACAATCCTTAGCCTTCCCGGAAACTACCGCATAATTACCAGCACGAAAGATGTTAAGGTTGCCGGTTTCAAGGTTCAGTCTGAAAAAACTTACGGCATCCAGTTCCATCCCGAAGTTTACCATTCTGTTGAAGGAATGAACCTACTCAGGAATTTTGTCGTAGATATTTGCGGTTGTGCTCAGAGCTGGACCCCTGACCTTTTTATAGAGTCAACTGTTGAGGAACTGAAGCAAAAGCTTGGCAACGACAAGGTTGTCCTCGGTCTTTCGGGGGGCGTGGACTCCACTGTTGCAGCAGTCTTGCTCGACAGAGCCATCCACAAGAACCTGCATTGCATTTTTGTCGATAATGGCCTGCTGAGGAAAAATGAGTTCCACGACGTGCTTGAATCCTACATGGATATGGGGCTCAACGTCACCGGTGTGGATGCCAGCCAGAAATTCTACATGAGTCTCAGGGGAATTGAGGATCCGGAGGATAAACGAAAGGCCATTGGCAGGACTTTCATTGAGATCTTTGATGAGGAAGCCCATAAGATAAAAGATGTGAAATGGCTTGCCCAGGGTACGATCTATCCCGACAGGATCGAGTCAGCATCGGTCAATGGGCCTTCTGCCACCATTAAGTCGCACCATAATGTTGGGGGCCTTCCGGATATTATGAACCTGAAGGTAGTAGAGCCTCTTGAATCCCTGTTCAAGGATGAGGTAAGGAGGGTGGGGGCAGCAATGGGCATCAAGGAAAGCCTTATAGGGAGGCATCCTTTTCCCGGGCCCGGACTGGCAGTGAGGATACTGGGTGTTATTACAGAGGAAAAAGTGAAAATGCTCCAGGAAGTGGATCATATTTTTATTGAAGGTTTAAAGGAATACGGGCTTTATGATAAAGTATGGCAGGCGCTGGTAGTTCTTTTGCCGGTTCACTCGGTAGGGGTGATGGGCGACGAACGAACCTATGAAAATGCCGTTGCCCTGCGCGCGGTTGAATCAACCGACGGGATGACAGCCGACTGGTCGCAGCTACCTTATGATTTCCTGGGTAAGATCTCCAATGAGATAATCAACAGGGTGAAAGGGGTTAACAGGGTTGTTTACGACATCAGCTCAAAACCTCCTTCTACCATAGAATGGGAATAATATCAAAGTATGGGATCCTAAAATATCAGGGGATTCCTGACGTTCAGTATAAGAAATCGGGTTTCATGATCAAGCAAAGGTTTTTTCTTCTATTCTTTTTCACATTGTTGTTCTCTTTCTCCGTCTACTCACAAGTGGAGATAGAGAAATCGGAAGTCACAAAAATGATCGATGGCAGGATGTACTACCTGCACCTGGTTGAACCGGGCCAGACACTTTATTCCATCTCCAGGGCATATGGTATCCCGCAGGATGAGATCATATTTGAAAACCCTGAAGCCGAATCCGGCCTGAATGCATACCAGAATATCAGGATACCCGCAGTTAGCCGGGATGTTCAGATCGCCCAGAAGATCAGGTCGGAAAGATATGATTATGTGCTTCACATTGTTTCCAGAGGCGAAACACTGTACAGTATTTCCAGGCGATATAACATCACCCTCGATCAACTGAAGGAAGCCAACCCGGGGCTGACCTCCGATCTTAAGGTTGGCCAGTACATCCAGGTGCCCGCCAGGGAAGAACAGAAAAAAATTGAGTTACCGGATAACGCAATAGCCCATAATGTTCAGCCGGGTGAAACTTTCTACAGCCTCTCACAGGAATACCAGGTCCCTATAGAAAGCATCAAGTCCCTGAATCCCGGTGCGGACTACCCGGTGGCAGGAGAAATAATTTACGTCCCTTCGCCTGAACCACAAAAAGTGGAGAAAAACGTTAAAAGCGATTTTTATCTGCATAAGGTCAGGCAGGGTGAAACTCTTTACGGACTGGCAAGGAGGTTCATGGTGCCCATCGACAGCATCCGGTCTGCCAATCCGGAAGTAATTGATAAAATCAGTATAGGGCAGGAACTGAAGATCCCCTTGCCCGACTCAGAAAAACAGTTTATTGAGCACAAGGTTGACGAAAGAAAGACCAGGCTGCGCAGCATAGCTAAAATGTATGGTGCAGATGTGGGGCTCGTCAAGGATATGAATCCCAGGCTTGGGAGGAGGGTCTATTATAACCAGACCGTAAAGATTCCTGTAGCGGGTGATGCCGAAATCCCAGAGCCAGAGATGGTTACAGTGATAGAGGAGAAGCCGCCCGAAGAGTTTTTACCGGAGAGACCTCCCGATGCTGCCTGTAAGCCTTCAGAGTATTCAGGCCGTACGTGTAAAGTGGCTTTAATGCTTCCATTATATTTGGAAGAAGTGAAAGATGCAGGACCTGAATTCTTTGAAGATCCCGATCCCGGCACAAATTATGAACCTTTCCGCTTTATCTCTTTCTATCAGGGGGCAATGCTTGCAATAGATTCATTGAGTTCACTCGGACTGAATGTGGAAGTGTTCCTGTATGATGTTGACAGGGATATATCGAAAACGATCAAAGTTCTACAGGACACAAAGTTGCAGGAGGTGGACCTGATAATAGGACCTCTTTTCAGGACTAATTTCAAGTACGTTTCGAATTTTGCCAGAATATTCGGAATTAAAATAATCAACCCTTTCACCAAAAGTAAGGAGATTATCGAGCAAAATGGCCTTGCATTCAAAATGATGCCTTCTGAAAGTGAAGGTATTTACCAGGCAGCCGAACTTATCAGGAAAAAATTCAGCGATTACAGGATCATCCTCGTTCGAGGAAATAAATACCAGAACACCGGAGAACTGAAAGAGCTCAGGAGTATCCTGATCGAGTCTGTTGAGCCTTCGTTTACAATGAATAATGCACTATTAGGAGGAATACTCACAGATGAGTATATGCCGCCCAATCCGGATGAGGAGTTTGAGCTTCCCGAAACGGGTTATGCCGAAGGCAGGCCACTGAGCCTGGCATCCCTTCAGAATAATCCTGGAAGTTCAACAACGTTTATCAACGACCTGCCCGAAGTTATCTATACAACCGACAGCCTGGGTGGTATTGTTGAGAAAGCCTCGGTCTTAAGGCCAAACCTGGTCATCGCTTTTGCCGACAGTGAAGTCTTTGCGCTGGAGCTCATGACGGCTGTAAATGAGGTGAAGGATTCACTGAACATTACCTTGTTCGGCCTTCCCGACTGGCAGTCATTCACCAACTTGGAGACACAATATCTGCTTAATTTCAACACTCATATGCTGGCAGCTTCTTACATTGATTATTCGAGCAGTGAGACCAAAGACTTTGTATCGGCTTACAGGGAAAGGTACCTTGACGAGCCATCCTCTTTCGCTTTTACCGGCTATGATGCGGCTTTCTATTTTTTATCGGCATTTATGAAATACGGACCTGATTTTGAAAACTGTATCCATTATCACAAAGAGGAGCTTTTGAGGGCAAAATACGTATTCAGGAAGCTACCGGGCAGGGGGTATGAAAATGTTTACTGGAACCTTCTCCGGTATGGTGACTTTGAGATTGTGCCTATTCCCAATGAAAGCCCTTACACAGGTTTGTAAGTATACGTAGGGAGGTCAGAAAACCATTCTTTAAGTGAAATTTATGATCATAAACAACTTTCGATATTCGATCCTGATCATTCTATCCGCAGTACTTTTTTCAGGGTGCAGCAGAACAGATGTTGAATATTATCCCGATGGCAGGAAAAAATACGAGATCCCTTATAAAAACGGTGAAATAAACGGGCTTGCTAAATGGTGGTATCCGAATGGGAGGCCTGAACAATTTGTGGAATATAAGGACGGTAAACCTCACGGCCAGTTCACAAGATGGTATAACCACGGCGTAAAAGAATATGAAGAATCTTATAAAAACGGTGTTAAGAATGGTCTGAGCACCGAATGGTCGAGAACGGGCATAAAGGTCAAAGAAGAAACATACAGGAACGATACGCTCAACGGCACATACAGGGAGTACCATAACAACGGGTACCTCAAATTGGAAGGTAAGTACAAGGATGGCATGTGGCACGGGCAATGGATATACTGGGACGACATTGGATTTGTAATAGGAACAGGGGAGTTTGAAGGCGGCGATGGTCAGATCAGGTATTGGAATATGGATGGTGCGTTGATCAAACTCGTGAATGTGGAGGATAATGAGAAACACGGTAAGGAGATCTACTGGGATGATGACGGAAACAAGACACTCGAAATAGTTTATGATATGGGGGTTATTGTAACTGAAGAAGAATTCTGACAATTTTTACAATATATAACTACATCGAACTACCTCAAACTACGTCTAATCACCTCAAACTTTGCCCAACCATTAAATAAATCAGTTAATAACTTTTTCCTTCCTTTTTTCTTGGCTGTTAAAATATTAACACTAATTTTGCATTGTGAAATTATTAACAATGTTATTTTTTCACATATTCAGGAACCCTTTAAAATTGAAGCGAGATGAACGTTGAAAAAATCATGAATGACCTGGAGAAAAAGCATCCGGGCGAAACAGAATACCTTCAGGCTGTCCGTGAGGTACTCGAATCGATCGAAGAAGTTGTGAATGAACACCCGCAGTTTCAGGCTGCCGGGATTATCGACAGGCTCATAGAGCCCGACAGGGTGCTAACCTTCAAGGTGCCATGGATGGGCGATGACGGAAAAGTACACGTAAACCTTGGATACAGGGTGCAATTCAACAATGCCATTGGTCCTTACAAAGGTGGTTTAAGATTTCACCCGAGTGTGAATCTAAGTATTCTGAAATTCCTCGGTTTCGAACAGATATTCAAAAATGCTCTTACCACCCTTCCTATGGGAGGTGCCAAAGGTGGATCTGATTTTGATCCTAAGGGAAAATCGGATGCTGAAATAATGCGTTTCTGCCAATCGTACATGCTGGAGCTCTGGAAACTTATAGGTCCGAATACAGATGTTCCGGCCGGTGACATCGGAGTAGGGGGGAAGGAAATAGGTTATCTCTATGGGATGTACAAAAAGCTGACCCATGAACATACAGGTGTTCTTACCGGAAAAGGCGTAAACTGGGGCGGCAGCCTGATAAGGCCGGAAGCTACAGGTTTCGGTTCTGTTTATTTTGCGCAGGAAATGCTTGCATTACAGGGCGATACAATTGAAAATAAGGTGGTGGCATTGTCAGGTTTCGGAAACGTGGCCTGGGGAGCAGCCAAAAAGATCGAAGAGCTCGGTGGTAAGGTGGTTACCCTCTCGGGGCCTGACGGATATGTTTACGACCCTGATGGTGTAAGCGGCGAAAAGATAGAATATATGCTCGAACTAAGGGCATCCAACCAGGATATTGTAAAGCCATACTCCTATGAATTCCCAGGCGCACAATTCCACCAGGGAAAACACCCATGGGAAGTTAAGTGTGATGTAGCCATTCCTTGCGCTACGCAGAATGAATTGAATGAGCAGGATGCTAAAAACCTCGTGAAAAATGGTTGCCGTGTTGTTGCAGAGGGAGCTAATATGCCTTCGACGCCTGAAGCCATTGAGGTTTTCCATGAAAATAAGATACTCTTCGGGCCCGGTAAGGCAGTTAACGCCGGTGGTGTCGCCACTTCAGGACTGGAAATGGCACAGAACTCGATGAAGCTCAACTGGCCGGAAAATGAAGTTGATGCCCGGCTGCACCAGATCATGAAGAGCATACATGAAGTATGCGTTCAGAATGGTACTGAAGAAGATGGCTATGTGAATTACGTGAAAGGTGCCAATGTTGCAGGATTTTTGAAAGTGGCAAACGCCATGCTCGACCTGGGAGTGCTTTAATTTTACATTTGGGTAGTACAAAAGCCGCACCGGTTAACGGTTGCGGCTTTTTTTATGTGTTTTCTACATAAGGCTTCAGCAGTTTGGCCCACAAAGTATATCCTTCATGTGTAAGATGTGCACCGTCGTAAGTATAACGGCTGTCCATCTGACCCGAATCATTCAGAAAAGCACTGTGAAAATCGAGGAAAGTGTATTTATCACCTTTGCAATACCTGCGCAACTGGTTGTTTGTTTCGTGTATAACCGTATTGAGATCTGTCCCTACCAACAGGTTGGTTTCATTGACAGGAAGTATGCTTTGAAGGAAAAATCCGGGTGTCTCCTTCAGCCTTTCCATTATTTCCGTGATGTTTGAAGTGACCTCTTCCGGTGAATACCCGTGAAAAAGATCGTTAATGCCAATCATAAGAAAGACCCTTAAAGGCTTTGAATTAACTATCTCGTCAAGCCTGAACCTTACCTGGATGGTGGTATCTCCACTTATCCCCCTGTTTATAAGACCGATCGTCGGGAAAAAATAATCCAGATCGAAGCCCTCTGTTAAGCTGTCGCCCAGTAATACTGTACTTTCAGTAGTTATTCGCTTGTTTTCGTACATAAGCTATTCAGTGGAAGAGATCAGATATTTTGCCCCTGCTTCAGCATGGATCCTCAATGTATCGAAAGCCGGGACTTTAAGGTCTTCCTGTTTTATGATGAGCGGAAGTTCAGTACATCCTAAGATGATGCCCCCGGCCCCGCGGGATATCAGATCACTGCAGATTTCCAGCAGCCTTTCTTTTGTTTCTTCCTTGAATATTTCGAGTGACAGTTCTTTGAATATTGCCCTGTGTATGAACTTCATATCATCTTCGCCCGGCACAAGAGACTCAATGTCATTGGAAGACAGCACATCTTTGTAAAAACTCTCCGTCATGGTGGGAAGGGTGCCCAGCAAGCCCACCTTTTTCACTTTTTTTGATTTGACAACTTCAGCCGTTTCATGTGCGATATGTATGAGATCCAGCCCGGACCGGTCTGATACCGCCTCAGCATATCTGTGGATGGTGTTTGCACAAAGCATCATCTTATCCGCCCCCGCATTTCTGAGCGATATCCCTGCATCTGCCAGTATATTCTCAATGGCGCCAAAATCCTTCTTTTTCTGGTTCTCCACCAGATCATTGAAATTAATTGAATACAGGATTATTTTACCTGAACTGTTACCGCCAAGTTCCTTGTTGACTTCCTGGTTTATGATCTTGTAATAATCAAGTGTTGATACCCAGCTCGTGCCGCCTATTAGTCCGAGTGTTTTCATAGAGCTCTTTTTATATGGTGTAAAGGTAATTATTATGGGAGACGACGTCTCAAAATATGCAAAAGCAGAAATTCCGCAGATGATGCTAAATCCTCGTAATAACTTCCTAATCAAGGGATTATGAGTAAAAATGAAATACCGACAGGAAATTTGAAAACACGATTCCGGCAGAGACGTCGTCCCTGCGGGACATTATTTCCAGCTCAGCCTGGATTTACCGGCCCTGCTTAACAGGTACTCATAAATATTGATATTCATCAGGAAAAGGGAAAGGAAATAAAAGAAGTCCTCCACTGGAATGGTATAAACACGTGTGGCCAGATTTTCGGAATTATTATAGATCACAACCGGCAGCGCCGTTAATATACCATTTACCAGAATAAATGGAATGACATTTACGAAATAGGCCAGGTAAAAGCGTGAAAGATAGGTTTTGTAGGTACCCGCAATCAATTGCAGGGCTAACACTATGGCTGCAAATGAATAATTGATGAATGTATATGCCCTGTCGATGTGAGTTACGGCCAGGACCACCGAAAGGATCAGGAACGCTATAGTGATCACCATTGCAGCCTTCGGAAAGTAAAACCTCTTAACAAAATAATTTAATACTTCATAAACAAATACACAGGCAAAAGGTACTGCAATAAAGAAGGACCACTCTTCCAAAGGTAGGCCGAGCAAATAATAGCCTGTCACATATTCCGGGTTGAATTCCCAGACCGAATTAGCCGTGAAGATGACATCCCAGATTATAAAAGGTATCATGGGTATGATGATGGCCACGGCAAGGTATTTCCACTTTTTATAATAGGCTATTCTGTATTCAAAACTTCTTATCAGTGGTATCGACACTGTAAAAAGCATAAGCCCAAGATATGTGTATTCGTTCCAGTTCATCTTATAAGTCCAAATTTGTTCTTAATATAGCTGATCATCAGAAGCCACATTTTCATCCTGTCAGAAACCCTGTATCTTCTTTCAACAATCCTTGAAGCGTCGGTGTGTTTTATCTTCTTGAAAAGCTGGAGGTAATAAACATAGGCAAGGTAAACTCCCAATCGTGCACGCGGATCCAGCATCTTTATCCCGATATACGCTTCATCGAAATCGGCCTTGATGTCATCCTCGATCTTCTTTTTTGTTTCATTGTCGAAATTCTCAAAATCCACATCAGGAAAATAGGTCCTGCCCCGCTCTATGTAATCAGCTTTGAGATCCCTGAGGAAATTCACTTTCTGGAAGGCCTCACCAAGTTTTCTTGCAAAAGGCACCAGGTCAGTATACCCATTTTGCGGTATACTGAAAACACGGAGACACATGAGCCCCACTACCTCAGCCGAACCATAAACGTATTTCTTGAAGCCTTTTTCGCTGTATTCTGTTTTATACAGATCCATCTCCATGCTTTCGAGGAATGAATCTATCAGGTCCCTCTCAATTCCGTAAGTATTGACAGCCCATTGGAAACTATGTAATATAGGATTGCTGCTAATGCCTTTTTCGAGAGCTTCGTGTGTTTCCTTCTTGAATTTTTCAAACAATTCTTTCTGGTCGTGCCCGTGGAAAGTATCGACTATTTCGTCGGCAAACCTTACGAAACCGTAAATGGCATAGATAGGTTTCCTGAACTCCTTATCCAGGACCCTCACTCCCAACGAAAACGACGTGCTGTAGTTTTCAGTGGTTTTTTTACTTACATCAAGTGAATTAAGCGTATACAGGTCCATATTTTTCAAGTATCCGTTCTGTTACTAACCTTGAGCTGATAACTGTCATGGGCAGGCCGGTCCCCGGGACCGTGGAAGCCCCGACATAAAAGACATTGCCATATTTTTCATCAAAATTCTTAGGCCTGAACCCGCCTATCTGGTTAAGGTCATGAGCAAGGCCGAGGCCGCTTCCCTTGTACAGGTTAAAAGCCTGTTCCCAGTCTACCGGGTCCTTTATAGTGAGTGTCATCAGGTTTTTCTTGATGTCGAATCCGGTACGGGCCGATAAGTCTGTCAGGATATTATCGGCCAGCTCTTCACGGTCCGACCAGTCTGGCTTAAACCTGAGGTCGGGTACCGGGCAGAGGATGAAAAGGTTCTCGCAGCCTTCGGGTGCAGTTTCAAGGTTATACCTGGAGTTTACATTTACGTAATAGTAAGGTTTTTTAAGGCTGACCGAGTTCTTGAATATTTTGCTAGTGTAATCCTTGAAGTTTTCACCAAGAAAGTAGGTGTGATGATGGAGATTGTCGATCTTTCCTTTTACGCCAAGGTAGAGTGTATATGGCCCGAGTGTCCATTTCTTTTTATCCAGCTTTTCCTCGGTAAATTTTTTCCTTTTGAAGACCGATGACCTGAAACCGGCTGCATCTGAGTTGATAACATAGAGGTCAGCTTCCCATCGTTTTCCTTCGCTGTCGACAAGGGCATCAATCTCTCCGTCCTTTTCAGAGTAGCCGGTGATCTCAGTATTGTATACGATATTGATATCTTCCTTTTCAAAAGTCCTGAGCAGTCCTTCAACTATTTTATACATACCTCCCCTGACGTTATGATACCCGTCGTGAACCATTTCGGTATACGACAGGAGGCTGTAAACAGCAGGTGTATCGAATGGGGTTGCTCCCAGGAAGAAAGATACGAGTGAGAAGATGACCTTTACTTCGTGCGAAGTAAAATGACGTTCCATTTCCTTCCACATGGTGCGTATCATTTTTGGGGCGTGCCCCCATGGAACCTTTGTCAGTGCCATCAGGAAGGTAAATACATTGTCGAAATTCCTTTTTATGACAATATCTTCGGTAGAATGAAAAAGCCTTCCGGCAGAATCAAGGTACCTGCGCATTTTTTCCTCCAACTGAGGTTCTATTTCCTTAAACTCCTCTGCCAGTTTTTCCAGGTCCTTATAGATCATAAAAGGTTCTTTCCTGTCGGCAAAATACACTGCATAGAGGGGATCAAGCTCAATGAACTCGAAAGGCATATCGATCTTGCAGTAATCGGTAAATTCCTTAAATTCGTAGCTCATACTGAAAAAAGAAGGACCGAAGTCGAACGTAAAACCATCCTTTTTTAATTGATTCAAACGGCCACCTGCCTGATGGTATTTTTCTACCATCTGAACTGAATAACCGTTTTTCGCTAGCCTCAGGGCTGTGGTGAGACCTCCTAAACCTGTTCCAACTATAAGGGCTTTCTTTTTCATTCTTTATTTTTTGTGGAGTATTTTGGCCGGAATATTAAACAAAAATATACTACTTTGGTTTAAAAGTACTTAATATTGTTAAGAGAACAATGCAAAATGCAATTATAATCGGAGCAGGTATATCCGGGATGGCAACTGCCATAAGGCTTGCTGCAAGGGGGTTCCGGGTTGATGTTTTCGAACAGTCAGACAAGCCCGGGGGTAAAATAGCCCAGTTTACGAAAGATGGATTCCGCTTCGATATGGGCCCTTCACTATTTACAATGCCTGAATATGTTGATGAACTCTTTCAAATTGCGGGGGTTGAAGTTTCAGATAACTTCAGTTACAAAAAACTGGAAGTTGTCACAAAATATTTCTTCGAGGATGGTACCAAGATCATTGCCTATTCCGATCCCGAAAAATTTGCCGACGAAATAGGATTGAAAACCGGTGAAGAAGCCGGCAGGGTGAGAGAATACCTTGTCAAAAGTGCTGAATTGTATAACATCACGGCAGAGGTATTTATCAGAAGTTCGCTTCACTACCTGCCGAATTTCTTTTCCGGTCCATTTTTGAAAGCATATTCAAAGATCCATAAGCTGAATGCTTTCAGGTCGATGCATGCCGAGAATTCAAGATGGTTCAGTGACGAACGGGTTGTCAACCTTTTCGACAGGTTTGCAACATATAACGGCAGCAACCCCTACCAGGCACCTGCTACGCTGAATGTCATACCTCACCTTGAGCATAATATCGGGGCTTTTTTTCCGGAGAAGGGCATGTTTGGAATCATAGACTCCCTTTACAGCCTGGCCAGGCAGCTCGGTGTTGATTTTCATTTCAATGAGCCGGTCGAACGCCTTGATGTGGAAGATAAAAAGGTAAAATCAATAACCACTGCAAAGGGTGATAAACATTCCGGGATCGTTATCAGCAGCATCGACGTTCATGCTTTCTATAAAAACATTTATCCCGATCCCGGAAAGCTAAAGAAAATAGAGAAGCAGCAAAGATCTACTTCCGCTCTCATCTTTTACTGGGGCATTGATAAAGAATTTCCGAAACTGGACACACACAACATCCTCTTTTCTTCCAATTATAAAGAGGAATTCGAACATCTGTTCAGTAAAAAAACAATATATCACGATCCAACGGTATATATCTTCATCAGTTCCAAGAAGATGAGTGAGGATGCACCCGAAGGAAAGGAAAACTGGTTTGTGATGATCAATGTTCCCGAGAACAATGGCCATGATTGGGGTGAACTCAAGCAGGAAGCCAGAAAAAACATTGTCAGCAAAATAAACAGAATGCTGAATACTGATATAGAGGACCTGATCCTTTTTGAAGAAAGCCTTGATCCGGAAGGGATCGAAAGCAGGACCTCCTCTTACAAGGGTTCCCTCTACGGATCCAGTTCGAACAGCCGTTTTTCGGCATTCAGAAGGCATGCGAACTTCTCTTCGGATATTGAGGGCCTGTATTTCACCGGTGGTAGTGTGCATCCGGGAGGGGGTATCCCCCTCTGCCTTTCTTCCGCAGCAATAGTTGATAAAAGTATCCTTAAAAAATCCCGGTGAGATATGGAATTGAATATCCTTAAAAAGAATCACGGCCTGATCTCAGTTATCATTGTAATTTTCTATTCTGTCGGGATCGCTGGACTCAGTATTGAATTTTCAAGGGAAATATTCAGGCAGCTTGTTCCGCTCACCCTTCTTGGTTCAGCCGTGCTGATGCTGCTGATGGATGAATCAGGCTCAATACGCCTCTGGTGGATATTGATTTTAATATATTTTTCGAGCTTTTTGGTGGAGGTTGCAGGAGTAAATACCGGTCTTGTTTTCGGCGAATACGAATATGGTAAAACGCTCGGGTTCAAGATCCTGGGCACCCCCCTTATCATCGGCATAAACTGGATCATCCTGGTCTATGCTATTTGGCAATCGATCGGCAGCTTAAAGATGCATGGAATCCTTAAGGTCATAATTGCCTCAGTTGCAATGGTGATCTATGACTTTGCACTTGAACCTATTGCGATCACTCTCGATATGTGGTCGTGGGGAATGGGTGATATACCCGTTCAGAACTATATTGCATGGTTCGTGATTTCCCTTGTGTTTTTTGCTATTCTTCAATTAGCCCGGGTGAGGATAAGGAACAGGATCTCACTTGTTTTGTTATTGACACAGTTCTTTTTCTTTGTTATTTTGAATTTCACTCTCAAATAGAAAATCTGAATGAATCCAGGTCACAAATGATACCTGCCAATCATAAAAGAACATATCTGTGGTTTTTCAGGCACTATTCAAGCCTAATGATCAACAGAAGCTTTAATCCGGTAAGGGTTCACAGTGATTTTGAAGATCAGGGCAGGCCACTTCTGCTGATTGGCAACCACTTTAGCTGGTGGGATGGCTTTTTTGCGATCTATCTTAACAGCCTACTTTTCCGGCGCAAATTTTATGTCATGATGCTGGAAGAGCAACTTTCCAGAAGGATGTTCCTCAGCAAAGCCGGAGCCTTTTCCATTAAGAAAGGATCCAGGTCGGTGATCGAAAGCATCGACTATGCCGCCTCAATACTCAGGCAACCTGGAAACATTCTTGTTATGTACCCTCAGGGTGAGATCGAATCCCTGCATAAACGGCCACTCCTTTTTCAAAAGGGTATTGCCGATGTCTGCAAGAGAGCTGGCGAAGATATCGATATTGTTTTTTACGCTGCACTGGTGGATTATTTTTCCAGAAGGAAACCTTCGCTACAGTTTTATGTTAAGACTCATGACAAGAAAAAACTCGTTACAGAGGATTCCCTCCAGGAAGCCTACAATGATTTTTATGGATCGTCCATATTAATGCAAAAGGAAAAATGATCGAGATCATTGCCTATATCGCTTTCGGTTTTCTCCTGATCAGGATGGGGGTGGGCCTGCTTAACCTTTTGTCATCAACGGGATTGAAGGAGGACGAACCGGATGCTTTACCTTCTGTGTCGATACTTATACCTGCTAGAAATGAGGAGAAGAGCCTGCCCGTCTTGCTCCGTCAGATCGGTTCACTGGATTATCCCGATTTTGAGGTAATGGTTTATGATGATGAATCCACTGACGGAACTTTGAAAATGCTTGAAGAGGCAGCAAAGAAATACAAGTGGCTTACCGTCATAAAAGGTATTGGGCTGCCTGAAGGCTGGCTTGGAAAGAACCATGCATGTCACAGGCTTGCAGAGAAATCTGAAGGGGAATACCTGCTTTTTCTCGATGCGGATGTTCATATTGAGCCTTCAGTAATAAAAGACAGCCTGTCGTCGATGATAAAAAGCAAGGTGGAATTTTTATCAGTGTTTCCGCGACAAATGATGAGATCGTTCGGAGAGTGGCTTACTGTGCCTGTTATGAACCAGATACTTGTCAGCCTGCTGCCTCTTTACCTGGTAAGGCACAGCAGTTGGAAGGATTTTGCCGCAGCGAACGGGCAATTCATGCTCTTCAAGGGAGATAACTACAGGAAGCACAGGTATCACGAATTGTTTCGGAATGATCCGGTTGAGGACATAAAGATAATGAGGGAAATGAAAAGGCTTGGATATCCTGTAAAAACATACCTGAGCAACGGCCAGGTATCCTGCAGGATGTACCATTCATTTAACGAGGCAGTAACCGGGTTCTCAAAAAACGTGATTGAATTCTTCGGTGGCAGATTGGTGCTTATACTGCTTTACCTTTTCCTTACTAATTTTGGGTTCGTTTTTATCTTTCTGGGATTGCCGTTGTATTCACTGATGTTGTACCTGGGCCTCTCGTTGATCTTAAAAGGGTTGACATCGTGGGTAAGCAGACAGAAAATATTGCCCAACCTCCTGTTGCTTCCTCTCCAGCAAATCTCATTGAACATCATTGTGTTTTCTGCTATCAGGAAAAGGTTGTCAGGTTCTATGAGATGGAAAGGAAGGAATATCAGGATAGTATCATAGATCTTCTATAAGCTGCTCCATTTTCTCAAAATGTGAACCCCGCCAGTATATTTTATGGCAATTCCTGCACCTGTAGAATTCATCAAAGGCCTCCCTTGTACCTTGCTCCAGTTCGTTTTCGACAATGTTTTTTGGAACTTTTTGCAAAAGACCGTTGCAATCCATGCAGATTGAAAAGGGATCCAGGTTTTCTTTGAGATCGAAGCGTCTAACAATTTCCTTCAATTGTTTTTTGGGATCAGTCGACCTGACATAGTAGCCATGAGTAACCTTCCCGTTTTTCAATATCTGCAGATCCCTGGTCAGGATGATCCTTTTATCCTGCTTTGCCTTTTCAATAATAAAATCATCTTCCAAATCATTCCCGTAATAAGAATCAAAGCCCAGCATCCTTAAGTACCTGACAAGTTTACCAAGATGAACATCCAATATGAAACGGGTGGTACGGAGAGGGGCGGGCCTTAACCTGGTTACATTCGTGATGTCGAGGCTTTCGAACACAGGGTACACTGCTATTCTTTCATTATCAGAGGGTCTGTAGCTGAAATCGACAGAATTGTTCCCTGCAAGGATTAGATCCACCTCTGTGTGAGGGATTCCTTCCGCTTCAATAATATCTTTGATGTTCTGATGGGAAGAAACCCTGATCTCGTAGGTTTTCTTCTTCTTTAATTTAGGTAGGAAATCATTCAGCTCTTCGTAAAACCTTATACGTATAGTTTTTCCCATCCTGTGGATCATACAGCCTGTTTTTCGGCTGCATCATTGCTTTCGGCTAACGGGCTGCTTAGGGGTTTAACATCTATCTCTCTTAAGATGTAAAGGTACTTTAAAACAAAGTAGGCTCCAACTGCACTGAAAACATGCCAGAGAAAATGGGTGCCCATAGGGAGGAACGAGAATTCATTCGCATCAAGTTGCCTGAATAGCAGTGCGATAATAAAAGGAATGATGGCTCCTGCCACTGTAAGGGAATGCCTGAATTTTGTTTTTATAAGGATGATCAGCAAGGGCAGGGCTACAATAACACCTGTAGTGAAATAGGAGACATTGATAGCCACATGTTGCGGCAGGTTCCCCCAGAACAGGCCTCTGACAAGGAATGCCGGGATGATCACAAAAAACACATACCACCATCTCTTGAATATCTTGATCCAGAGGTAAATACTGATAGATAGCGTGAGAATGGCTGAGGGGAGAAAATCCATTACGAGGAAGACCGTTGATACCCTGAAGCCGTGAAAAAGAGCACTTCCCAGCCCACCCAGTACAATAAGCGGTATGGCAAACAGCATGAACCCGTAGTGCGAGAATCTTCCACGGATTTGATATAGCCAGTAAAAGGCAGGTATGAGGATCAACAGGGAGGAAAATGCGTTCCATGGCTCAACTATCAAATTACCCAGTTCTGTTTCCGCATATACCGGGCCACCATCGGGGAGGCGCTGATTATACCAGTCACTAAAGTTTTCTTGTACCATTCTGCCTTTTATTGATTTTTAAAACTAACAAATTGACGGGTCAATTGTTTGAAGGATTCCTGAGCAGATAAATTCCTGAATTATCGTTTGTTTCAACAGTCCAGCCGCTTAAGCTTTTACCTTCCTCATAATCATCCATGCCCAGTTGGTGGCGATAGTAAGGGGTCAGGTAGATGAATTCTATGTCAAAATCATTTGCTTTTTTAAGGAATCCGCTTCCGTATATGCCCGGGTCTTCTTTCTGCAATTCGGTATAACAGACTTCACCATGAATTCTGCCCAGATCCTCTATCTCATTGAAGATAAAGGTCATGGGAGCTATTATGTTTGTGCCCTCCAGGTTTTCCTGGCCAAGATACTTGTTGGTTATTTGCTCATTTGCGACCGGATTGAACTTGTTTAGTGTAAGCTGGAAATTGTAATAGGCGCTTCCTCCGATAAAAATTATTATCAGGGCATAAAGCAGTATACTGATCGTTTTCTGTGATCCGACCTTGAATTTACTGATATCTCTTTGGTGCATCCAGCTAAATACTTTTGAGATCATTATAACCAGGAAAGGGAAATAGACCAGCATGTATTGTCTTGATTTATGCACTGCTGTCATCGCGGTGAGAATAAAAAGAAGAAGAGTGAACAATGATAACCGGGGATAATCCTTCCAAATCCTTTTTCCGCCAACAAACAGAGTTACAATTAGAAGTGCGCTGAATATGATTATTTTAGGATTGTGGAAAAAACGCTGGTGCTCTTTCAGCAGATTTACTAAGGGCTGCAAATATGCCGGGATACCGTTAATGCTGTCGAGGGCAGGGTTGGAGCTGAACTGGTAGTACCACCAGGAAAAGGAATAGTCAGCATTGAAATCAAAGAAATAGATAGATATTGTTACCACTGAAAAAATTCCAAATATTATCGAGCCTGTCCACTTTCGGTTCAACAGCAGCAATAGGAAGCCGGCCCCTGTTACCACGACACCGTTGAGGTGAGTGGCAACTGCAAGCCCGCTAACCAGGCCTGCAGGTATCAGATAAACTGCACTGCCACGACCTTTTTTCAGGTAGTTTTCAAGAAAAATAAATGAAGTGAAGGCAAAGGTCATGATCATGATCTCTGGCCTGAAGAGAAAACTGTATTTAAAGATCCACGGAAAAGAGAAAAAAAGGATCATTGAAAAAAGCCATTCATTAAACGACAGGATCTTTCTGATCCGCACTGCGTAGTAATAAAAAATGAACAAGAAGATGATAAAATAGATCAGGCTTACCGATTTGAGCGAATAAAGGGAAAACCCGAAAAGCTCAATAAAGGCTGCGCCGTGCAGGACAAGTAATTTATGAGAAATGATAAGGTAATCTTCCTGATCTGTAATACCCCGCATCAATTCCGACTTCACATACCCTGCTTCATTCAGCCAGTATGCGTGCTCACCAATCCATGCATCGTCAATGTCGGGGGATCTGCCGGGAATACTGGCCAGGTAGGTCAGCACCAGGAGGAAAAGAACCGTTAAGAGCCATTTTCTTTCAAAAAGCATTATGGGAAAAAACAAGCCGTAAAGATAAATTTTTTGGATTAAGTAATGCGAATAAGTACACAATTGGTCAGTAATCGACAATGCCTTCCATTTTTTTTACTGATTTTTGTCAGAACATTTTGCTTATTTTTCTGTATATTATCAATAAATTATCAACTGTTTTGTCAGATTAGACTATTATTTAACCGGCTTTGTGCCAAAAATCCATTGTTTATGAGGTTTAAATCTATTAGTGTAATTGCAGGTGTTTTTATCTTTTTATTTTCAGGATTAGCAACACTAGCACAATTCGGCATTGACGCTGAGCTCAGGCCAAGGGGAGAAGCATGGCGTGGATACAGGGTGCTGCAACCCGACACGTTGAAAGACCCCTTGTTCTACTTCAGCCAGAGAACAAGGTTAAGTTTTAATTTTAATTCAGATGTGCTGGATATTAAGATCACGGCCCAGGATGTAAGGATCTGGGGAAGTGACAATATATATTCCAGCACAGGTGCATTCGGAAGAACGGCCGGTTTGGACCTATATGAGGGCTGGCTGGCGGTCAGGCCATTCAGTAACTTGGAGGTAAAAGTAGGCCGCCAGACCATGAATTATGATGACGGCAGGCTTTTGTCGAACCGGAACTGGAACCAGTACGGCCTCACCTACGATATGTTTCTTCTTGCTTATGAAAAAGACGACTGGAAGATCCATGGTGCTTTTTCCTGGTATAACAACCTGTACTCACGTTTTGGCCTCGGGGTTTATCCCGATAAGATCAGGTCGTTCAGCATGCTCTGGCTCAGCAAGGAATTTGGAGCATCCACAAGGATCACAGCCATATCACTTCTCACAGGCGCCGGTTCACCTGATGCCAATGAGGTTGTTTATCTGAAATCGACCACAGGAGTGAATGTTTTTGTTGATGCCTCAGGTTTCAATGCCCACCTGGCCGGTTATTACCAGGCAGGTAAGCATAAGGACGGCAGGGATGTATCAGCTTATGCATTAATTGGAAAGGTAGGATATAAGAAAAACTGGTTCGGTGTTTCCGGCGGTATCAATTACCTTTCAGGACAGAACTTTGAAAAGAACGATCCGGCAGAGTCGAATAAATACCAGCTCTTTGATGTTTTCTACGGCGCAAGGCATAAGTTTTACGGATACATGGATTATTTCGTAAATATAGAATCAAGTACAATGGGTGGGGGTCTTAATGATCTCTTCATTAGCTTCAAACCCAAATTTGCAGAGAAACATTCCATCGAGGTTGCGGCGCATTATTTTGCACTTGCCGGAAAGATCATCGATCCATATATCAATTCCCCGGATGTTTTTCTTGAATCATACCTGGGAACGGAAATAGACCTGGTATATGAATACAGCCCGTTCAAGTTTATGAAACTCCAGGCCGGTTTAGGCTGGATGTCTCCTGGAGAATCACTGGAGAAGATCCAATCCGTATATGGCGCAGAATTACTCGAACCATGGTTCAGTTACGTGCAGTTAATTGTTAAGCCGTCACTCTTCAAAACAAAAGAAAAAATTGTATTGAGGCCTTAGCAGATCATCTTGCCCACATTGATATTCGTTTGTTTACTGATCAGCCCCGTTTTATGGCCAACTATACCTTGCTGGTTCAGAAAATGAAATCGGTTGAAAGGAAGTTCGAGTGGTCTTCCTTCAAAATGCCGTTCACTATTGAGATGTTTTCCTTGTTTTCTTTAAGTGCAACAAGTGTCCTTATAGAGAATACCCTCAGGGCATCTGAAACTGACAGTGTTCCTTCGGCCGAGTCCTTCCTGCCCGTAAAAGGAAAGATGTCGGGCCCCCGCTGGCACTGGCTGTTGAGGTTTACACGGCACACCTGGTTAACGAGCGGATCTATGAGCCGGCCTACTTTTTCTGTGTCTTTTCCAAAAATACTCACTTGCTGGCCATAGTTCGAGTCGATGATGTATTGCATAGGCTCTTCGATATCCTTAAAGGTGAGTATTGGCACAACCGGACCAAATTGCTCTTCGTGGTATATTCTCATGTTCTCATTTACCGGGAAGAGAACTGCCGGATGGATATAGGTTCCGTTGAACTCTCCACCGGCCTCATTGATTATGCCGGCCCCTTTTTCCAGGGCATCATCAATAAACCCCTTCATGTCCATTGCCAGGTTTTTTTCCGGCATGGGCGTCAGTTTTACATTCTCTTCCCACGGCATGCCCGGCTTTAGCTTTGCAAG
This sequence comes from uncultured Bacteroidales bacterium, assembly GCA_964644135.1. GTDB lineage: Bacteria > Bacteroidota > Bacteroidia > Bacteroidales > JAGOPY01 > CAZMOK01. The sequence goes on from CAZXWD010000026.1 coordinate 29,877, forward strand.
TCCATCATTGAATTTTTTCATGAAACTGCCGGCTATGTTCTCATGGACAAACAATATTTTAAGAGCAGTGCAACGCTGGCCATTGTAGGAAAGACTTCCCAGCAGGCACTCTTTCACGGTATGGTCCAGGTCGGCTTCTGGGAGTACAATGCCTGCATTCTTTGCTTCCAGTCCGAGTACTGAACGCAACCGGTGCGGTTTTGGGTGTTGTTTTTTAAGGATGTCTGCAACCCTGCTGGAACCTATGAAGGCAAGTACATTGATCCTTCCTGATTCCATGAGGGGGCCTATAACCTCTTTTCCGTCGCCGTAAACTGTATTTACAACGCCCGGAGGAAATGATTCCTTAAAAGCATCCAGGAGAGGCTGGTGGAGAAGCACCCCATGCTTTGGAGGTTTGAATATTACAGTATTGCCCATTATGAGGGCAGGTATGAGCGTTGTGAAAGTTTCATTGAGCGGGTAATTATAGGGACCCATACACAGGACAACTCCAAGCGGGGCACGCCTTATCTGTGCGGCAACGCCTTCGCGGATAGTAAAGCTGGATGATGATCTGTCGAGTTCCTTCAGGGCGTCTATTGTGTCACGAATATAGACTACCGTTCTGTCAAATTCCTTCTGCGAATCAGCGAGAGTTTTGCCAATCTCCCACATAAGCAGGTTTACCACTTCATCTCTTTTTTCTACCATCCTGAAAGTAAAGTCCTCGAGGCTTTTGATCCTTTCCCGTATACCCATTGTCGGCCAGGTGCCTCTTCCGTTGTTATAGGCCTTTTCAGCAGCTTCAAGGGCTTCAAGCGATTGATCTTTTTCCATAAGGGGATAGCTGCCGAGATAAGCTTCCTCTATGCTGCCGTTGGATCTGATACATACAGGGGAATAAACCTTCTGAAAATCCCTGTTCCATTTATGGATCTTGCCATTGATCAAATATTCCTTTTGCTCAAGAGGGTTCCCGAACCTGAACTTTTCGGGTATTTCATCAATTTTCGGAAAAAGGTTTTCGATCTTTTCTTTAATGCTCATGTTGATTGGTATTTTGTTTATGCAAAGATAATGGTTACTGAAAACGGGATGACATCCTGGATGTCATCCCTCTGTATCCTTAATATGATATTCCCTCACCAGGTAAGGTTCCGTCGACTTGTAATCAAGAAATGAATTGACATCAAAATATACCCTTAACATGTTCGGGAGCATGGTGAGCGGGTTCCCGAAAAATTTCGCAGGATTCAGTAAATGTGAACTTTGTAGAAAATGCTCCTCAACAATGCCTTCATGGCCCTCCGAGCCGTCAGTAAGCATTTCATCCACTACATTCCTGTTATAATGCCATACCGGGTGCACCTTCAGTGTCAGTGGCGTATGCCCGTTGTGCCAGCGATGAAGATAGTCATCCCGGGTGATCTTCTTTTTTCTCCTGAAAAGTGTTAAAAGGCAAACACCGGGAGTTACTTCCCCGCATGGCCAGTCCCTGACATAGGACCTGGGCAGGGCTTCAGTCACTTTATATGCACCGGAAAAACCTGGTTGATTATAAAAAAATCTCTCTGATGAGTGATTTTCATTAATTAGCGATACAGCAGCGATCTTTCCTTTTTTGAACGGAATTACCGAAACAACAGGTGGTTTTTCAGTGGTAATTGTTACAGATAACTTTGAAATCCCCGGTAATTCAGATGCTTCTGATGAAAGTTTAAGGATCCTTTCCCTGAAAGAAACATAATCTTCTGAGCCCCTTCCGCGCAAGAGGTAAATATGTTTGTTCATGGCAAGATGATTGTCAAAAGAGGCGAAAATAATATATTCATATGTATTTGCTGTTTGGAAAAGAAAAATATTATTGACTATGGTGAAAGGTGCGAATTTCTAATGATTTTTCCTTTTTTTTGTGCTCTATTTTATCCCAATGAAAAGACTGAACATTCTGCTCACAGGCGGCTCGGGTTTTCTGGGGAAAGCAATCGTGGATGAATTGCTCGATCCCGGCTGCCCTCTGCCTGTTGGGTCATTAAAGGTATTTGATGTCGTTCCCCCACCGGAATATAATGACACTCGTTTTTCTTACATCAAAGGTGATGTCACATCCTACAATCAGGTAAGCGAAGCCTGCAGGGATGTTGATCTGGTTATCCATGCGGCTGCAATTGTTGATTGGGGCACGCATTCTGAAAGTGAAATACTTAAGGTCAATTTCGGGGGAACGGAAAATGTGATCAGGGCCTGCAGGGAAAACGGGATCAGAAAGCTGATCTTTACCAGCTCGCTCGATGCCGTTTACAGCGGAAAGCCGTTGGTCGACATTGACGAAACCATCACCTATCCC
>CAZXWD010000027.1:0-2538 GCA_964644135.1 uncultured Bacteroidales bacterium
GGCCGATGGTACGGTTGAAAACTTTTGCCGCACCGCCTCTTGAGAAGAACCGCGTCATGATCATATAGGAAAGCCTGTTCTGCCAGCCGCAGATATGCACCGCTTTTTTCCCGATATTTCTCAATGCCGATTCAGCTACCATCCGTGGCTCCTGCAACGGCGGCTTTATTGCACCGTATTGCGGATTCGAAGCCAGGTAGGTGGGGGTGGTGGTGGCCCCGGCCACACAGGCCATCACATCGATATCTTTATCTTTCAGTTCGTAATGGAGCGATTCGGCAAGCACCAGGTCGAAAGCCTTTGTAGCGCCGTATGGAATAAGCAACTTCGTGCCCCACATTGATCCGAGCGACGACATTATGATCATCGCACCCTGCCCGTTTTGCTGCAATGCCCCGGCAAAACGGTGAAAAACATGTAAGGGCGTCCTGACGTTAACATCAACATAAGTATCGAGCTCTTCCGGTGTGTTTGAGATAAAAGGTTTTACCTTGCTGTAGGCGGCAACATAGACCAGGAACCTGCACTCCTTTTCTTTCAGCTTCTGAAGTACAAGGTCTGGTGATCTTTCGTCTCCTAGATCAGCGGGGACATTCTCAATTTCAACTTTGTAATCGTCTCTGATCTTGTCTGACAACGTTTCCAGCGCTGCCTTGTCATGGTCGAGCATGACAAGGTTCATGCCCATTGATGCCAGCGCCAGGGAAAAGGCTTCGCCGATACCGGTGGCAGAACCGGCAACAAAAGCCCATTGACCATATCTTTTGATCAGGTTGTGCATTTATTATAAATTTACACCCGTTTAATGAATCCGGCAATAATAAGGAATTAAACAGGAATGAGAGGCATCCTTTTCGCTTTTTTGAGGGTTTTCGGCTGGTTCAGGCGTGCTGGACTGAAAATCAGGGGTATTTCCGAAGATAATGTTTCGGAGAAGAGGGTGGTGAGCGGCAAGGCCTGGGATGAGTTTTGCGATAACCTCAAACTGGCCGGAAATGCCCTTATTTACCCTGGCGCCCCTCGCGATCCCTTCCAGCAGGCAGAAGGCCTGAGGTACCTTACAAGGCTCACACGGGCAGGCCTCGAAGCCTTTGTGGAATACAACGACCCCGCCTTCCCGGTCTTCCGGAGAATGGTGCACGAAACCGTCAAGATGGGGGCCGACAATCCCGACAACCACTATTACAACGCCCAGGTAAGCGGGAAATACGAGTACCGTATCACGGGCAAAAGGAATACCATCCATTTCCTGGGCTTCTACACCCAGAACGGCAATTACGGGACCACTGGCGGCCTGGCCCCTTGCGGCAAGCTCGATGCCTCCGACATGGAAATAGATAAGGACGGGACGTTCGAGATCATCCTGAGCAAAAAACCAAAAGGAAAGAACTGGCTGAAGATCGAAGAGGAAACCACGCTGGTAATGGTGAGGCAGACCTTCCTCGACAGTGACAGGGAAGAGCCGGCGGAATTCACGATAGAAAACCTCGACGGCAGGAAACACCCTGACCCGGTAACCCCTGTAAAAATAGATGAAGGGCTGAAAACCGCTTCGATGTTCGTGGCCGGCGCTCCGCTGCTCTTCGCGAAATGGGCAAAGGGGTTTCAGAAACACACCAACGAATTGCCCCTGTTCGATCCCGAAGTCTCTAACGCAGCAGGGGGTGATTCCAGTATCATCTATCACCACAGCCACTGGAAGCTGGACGAAGATGAGGCGCTTGTCATCAGGGTCAGGCCACCCGAATGCGATTCCTGGAATTTCCAGTTGAACAATTACTGGATGGAATCGCTCGATTACCGCTATTTCAACATTTGCATAAACAAAAGCAACGCTGTTTATAACGAAGATGGCAGCGTAACGGTGGTGGTTGCCCATTCTAACCCGGGAATGCCCAACTGGATCGATACCTGCAGCCATTATGAAGGCACCATGTGCTGGAGGTGGTACCGGCTGGCCGAAGGCGAATCACCCCAAGTGCCACAATGTGAAGTAGTGAAAACGGATAAACTTGTGAATGGTGAAAAATAAGATTGTGCGTTCTATCGATTTCGACAGGAGGCCGGCCTGGTTCAGGTTACTGAACAAGGTATGGGGAATGGCTGGTACCGACATCAGGCGAAGCCTTGACAAGGACGATCTTATAAAAACAGCAAGAAAGAGCACCGGGCTGAAAGACCTGGGCAAAGACTTCAATGATGAGCCCCTCGACAAGCTGCTGGAATCGATCATCGGTGAAGCAGGTCTGCACCCTGCAGGGATATTCATCACGCGCCAGAGGATGGTCAACCTGCTGAGCATCCGCCTCAGGGCAGAGCAATGGTTCAAAGAACACCCTGAAATACTTGACAGTGAGCTCTACCCCATGTACATGATCATAGGGGCTCAACGGACAGGCACCACCAAACTGCACCGCCTCCTGGCATCCGATCCCGATAACAGGTCGTTGCTGAGCTGGGAGGCTATCAATCCCGTTCCGCTGAACAAGGAGTTCAGAAAAAAAGAGAAACGCGTAAGGGCGGCCAAAACCAGTGAAA
>CAZXWD010000027.1:2638-31746 GCA_964644135.1 uncultured Bacteroidales bacterium
AACAAGGAGTTCAGAAAAAAAGAGAAACGCGTAAGGGCGGCCAAAACCAGTGAAAGCGCCCTGAAGATCATGGCGCCCGGCTTTTTCTCCATCCATCCGGTTGAACATAATGCCCCTGAAGAAGATATCCTGCTCCTGGATGTAAGCTTCCTGAGCACCACACCGGAGGCGACCATGAACGTTCCCTCCTACTCCGACTGGCTGGAGACCACAGACCAGTCGGCAGCCTACGAGTATGCCGTTAAGCTCTTGAAGTTTCTGCAGTGGCAGCGGCCCGGTAAGCGCTGGGTCCTGAAATCACCGCACCACCTGGAGTTGCTGCACCTGGTCGACAAGTATTACGGGAACGTAAAATATCTCTGGACCCACCGCCGGCTCGACGAGGCGATCCCTTCCTTCCTGAGCATGGTATCGCACAGCCGGATGATCTTCAGCAATGATGTGAGCCTGGAGGATGTTGCCTCGCACTGGGTACGCAAAACCGGTTTTATCCTGGGCAAGGGCTATGAATATCGAAACAGTGCAGGCGATGGCAACCGGTTCACCGACATCAATTATGTAACCTTTTCAAAAGACCCTTTCCCTGTGCTGAAAGAGCTTTACTCAGACCTGGGCGGCATTTCAGAAGAACAGATGCAGCGTTTCCTTCAGACGGAATACAACAACCCGCAGGGTAAATACGGCCGTCATGTTTACACTCCGGGCGATTTTGGCCTCACTGAAGCTGAGATACTTAGATTTGTAGACGGTTACGAACACTTTCACAACAAGATCAAAAAGGGGTTGGTAACCGGCGCTTTCATTGAAAACTCCTAACATAGCTAACCGATGAAGCAGAACAGGGAAGAAAAATATCAGAGCCCGGTCAGGGCTATCTATACCGGCATAGCAGATCTTTTCAAAAAAAATGAACGTATCGGCAGTCTGACCGAAAGCGACCGCCTGGACGGAAAAAGAGTGCTGATAACAGGTTCAAGTTCAGGGCTGGGACTGGCCACAGCTACCGAACTGGCAAAAAGAGGCGCCGAGGTTGTGATGGCCGTAAGGAGCGGCATCCCAGAAAAGGGTGAGCTGGTGAAGGAGAAAAGCGGCTCGGAAAAGGTCCATATGCTCCATGTTGACCTTTCGGATGCCGGATCAATTAAAAATTTCGTCAACAATTTCCACTCCGAATTTGGCACCGTTGATATCCTGATCTGTAATGCTGCCGTAGTGGCGAAAAAGAGCCGGAAAACCCCGCAGGGCCTCGACCAGATGTTCATGGTTAATTACATGGCCAAGTACCTGCTGGTGAACGCGCTGATCGATAAGGGTTGCATCAGGAGCAGCGATCACGGTTTGCCCAGGATCATCTTTGTGGCTTCGGAGAGCCACCGGAACCCAAAAGAGTACGACTGGGAAGGATTCGGAAAATACAGGGAATTCTCGATCGGTGAGAGCGTTTCGTTGTACGGTTACTACAAGCTGCTGCTGGTCACCTTTGCCAATGAGCTGGAGAGGAGGATCAACAAAAACGGGCAGGTAAACTGTTCGGTCTTTGCGCTTTGTCCGGGCCCCGTGAACTCCAACATAGCCCGGGAGGCCCCGGGGGTATTCAAGCCCCTGATGCGGCTGGTATTCTCGATCTTCTTCAAATCCCCTGAAAAGGCCTCTGAGCCTGTTGTTTATCTGGCTGCTTCAGATGATGTGGAGGGCAAGGCCAAAGATTACCTCTTTCTTATGTCAAGGAGGGAGATGGACGGCAAGGCGACGGACCCGGAGAACGGGAAGCGGTTGTGGGAGTTGTCAGAAGCGATAAGCGGTAAGCGTTTAGCGCAAAGCGGTAAGAGGAAAGAGTAGTGGGGAGCAGGAGCATGGAACAGAAAATAAGAAAATAGGAGGTTAAGAAGGGGGGAAGAGGGGAAGGGTTGAGTGTTGAGTGTTGAGTGTTTAGTGTTGAGTGTTTAATGGCGATAGTTCTCTCCTCTGCAAATACTCAGCGATCTTTGTTTTACCCACCGTAACGAAGTGAAGGGGGGCGTGAAACCCTTACCAGGCAGCAATGAACAATGAACAATGAACAATTAATGATTAAAGTTCAGGAGCGCAGAAGCTCAAGAGCGCAGAAGCCCCAATAAAGTTTATAAAAACGGTCAACGCTATTTAGGCATGGTCAACCCAGTACCTAGTACCCAGTACCCAGCACCCATTAACATGTAACGATGTAGCGACGTATCGAAGTAACGATTTTCACGGTAACATTTTATCCTCCGTAGCGAAGCGAGGAAGGACCGTAACACTCCAACACTAGACAATAAAGACAATTTGACAATTCTGACAATTTGACAATTCTGACAATTCTGACAATTCTGACAATTCTGACAATATACCAAAAGCCATCAGCCAGCAGCTAACAGCCCCTCCCCCGGCCCCTCCCCATGCCAACGAATTGGCAACAAGACACAAAACAACGGGGAGGGGAGGTTTTTTTATTCTGCTCGTTTCTATTGATATGTAACTCCTCCGGAGTAATTTCTTGCACCATAATGAACAATGAAAGCTCAGAAGCACAGGGGCACAGAAGCTCAGGAGCGCAGAAGCACCAATAAAGTTTATAAAAACGGTCAACGCTATTTAGGCATGGTCAACCCAGTACCCAGTACCCAGCACCCATTAACATGTAACGATGTAGCGACGTATCAATGTAACGATTTTCACCGTAACATTTTATCCTCCGTAGCGAAGCGAGGGAGGACCGTAACACTCCAACACTAGACAATAAAGACAATTTGACAATTTTGACAATAATCCAAAAGCCATCAGCCAACAAAACACGGATGCAGCTGATTTCCACGGATTAATTCAAAATTATCTAAACTCTAAACTCTAAACTCTAAACTCTCTTTAAACAACTGTCTCCCTCCACCTCCCTGTCCTCAGGTAAAAGTAAGACAAGAGCCCCAGCAAGCCAGCGTAAAGGTATTCCGACATCCAGACGAATTCGATGGAGCTCTCCAGAACATAGACCAGGATATAATTGAAGACCAGGTACATCAACAGAACGATCACCTCAATGGTAAAAGAAACCTGGGTCTTGCCTGTGCCCGAAACCCCGTTGAAGAAGATAAAGGCAGCAGAAAGCATCAGCGCGGCCACATTCACCACATACAGCACGGGCCTGGCCAGCTCTATCAGGTCCGGGTCGTTGGTGTAGATCCTGAGCGCAGCATCAGGGAAAATAAACCCGAAGGATACGATGAATGCAACCCCGGCAAGGCAAAGTATCAACACTTTATATATAAGGGGCATCACCTCGTCCCTCCTGCCCTTGCCGATCAAAAAGCTCACAAGGGTGTTGGTGGCCGAGGAAAAGCCCCACATGGGTATCATCAGCACCACGTAGAAGCTCCTGATGATATTGGAGATGGCAAGCTGGGTCTCCCCCATCTTCTCCACGAACAAAAAGAACGTGAGCCAGGCCGAAAGGGAAATGAAGTTCTGCAACATCATCGGCAGTGAGATCCTGATCACCCTGAAGTATAATTCCCGGCTGAATTTCGCAAAGCGGAAAAGCTGGTATTTGTCAAGAGGCACCTTTGCAAGGGTATAGCCGATGAAGAAAATTGTGGCCGTGATCTCAGCTATCACAGAAGCCAGCGCCGCCCCCTCTATGCCCATCTCGGGGAATCCTAAATTCCCGAATATCAGGCACCAGTCGAAAAAAATGTTCACCGCCGCCAGCACGGCCGTGGTCCAGATGATCACCCGGGTCCGGGCAATGCCTACGTAAAACCCCCTGAAAAGGATGTTTATGTAAACCAGGAAAATGCCATAGCTGCGGTAATTGATGTAATTGATGGTTTCCTGGTAGATATCCTCCGATTTGATGATGAAAAGCATCACATCATCGGAAAGGAATTTCATAGTGGTAAATACCAGGACAGCCAGCGGCAGAAGGAAATAAAACCCATGCTCCACGGTCTTGCCTATCTCTGTGAACTTATCCTCACCAAACCGCCTGGCCACAATGATCTGCATGCCTATCCCGAATCCCCAGGCCAGCATCACGGCTGTGAAATAATAAATACCCCCAATGGCGCCTGCGCCAAGGGCGATCTCTCCCACCCTTCCCAGGAAAGCAGTGTCGGTAACATTGATCAGGTTCTGTGCAACGCTCCCGAGAATGATCGGCCAGGCAATGTTCCAGATCCTCCGGTATGAAATTATTGTATCCAAATCATAAACTGATTGGCCCGGCAAAAATAATCATCAAACCTTCAGGTTGCCCCAACTATTTAAACTGGTATCATTTTCTTATCTTTAAGGGGTCAAAAAAATCAACCAGTAACCAGACTAAATCTCAATCCTGATGAAAAAATTTACACTACTGCTGACAATTGTTTCACTGTTCTTCGGAACCTTTGTTACACAAGCTCAAAACACACGTGAATGGTCCATCATCGCCTCCTATACCATCCCGGGCAAAGCCTCGGGCCTTACATGGGACGGCACATATCTTTACAGTGGACTGTATGCCACCGCAGGCGATGATAACCTCATTTACCAGATAGATCCGAGTAATGGAAATTATACATTACACTGCACGGGCCCGCATGAAGATTGCTACGGGCTCACCCACGACGGCACCAATTTCTGGACCACCGACCGCACCGGCTCTTTCACACCTGCCATAGCGGTTGAATTTGATGATGCAGGCGCACTCGTTTCGCAATTTGACCTTCCGGCAACCTACCACTCGGGCATTGAATACGACAACGGCGACTTCTGGGTGTGCTGCTACTACGATCCCGACGGGATGGTATATAAGCTCGACGACCAGGGAACCATCATAACCCAGTTCCCATCCCCAAACGAACAACCATGGGCTATCTGCAAGGAAAACGACAACCTCTGGATCGCTGATTACAATGCAAACATGCTGTACAAGATCGATCAGTCAGGCAATCTGCTCGAAAGTCACGAATCGGAGAACATCAAGCCTGCCGGGGTGACTTACGACGGACAGTACCTCTGGTACGTGGACGGTGGCCTGGGTATCGAAAGCACCCTTTATAAAGTTGACCTCTACGGAACAGGCACACCGCAGATGACAGTGCCAGTCACCTTTCACGACTACGGCAACGTAGTCATAGGCCAGTCGTCCACCTGGGATATGGAGGTTCAGAACACCGGCTCGGCCGACCTTGAGATCACAGGGATCAGCATTCCCTCGGGCGAACCGGTCACAACCACCTTCACACCACCTGTCACGATTACCCCGGGTGGATCGGAAACCATTCCAATAACCTATACACCCACTGATCCAGACCCGCTCAACACTTCCATCACGGTACAGAGCACCGACCCCGTTAACCCGAATGTGAACGTACTCCTTACAGGGCACGGGATCGTATCGGGGCCAAACCTGCTGGCATCTGCGAGCTCGCATGATTACGGGCTCGTCAGGGTCAAAGCCTTCAAGAGATGGTTCCTGGAAGTGCAGAACAACGGCAGCGAAGACCTGGTCATCAGCGATATAGCATTCACCACAACGGATTTCAGCCTGGATGACGGCACAGAGTTGCCGCTCGAAATAGGTACACTCGAAACGGTGCAGATAGGGGTATGGTTCCATCCCATCGATGATGATGCCTATTCAGACGTCATGTCTCTTACAAGCAACGACCCCGACCCCTCAGTGTTCGAAGTAAGCCTTTCAGGGGCCGGTCTCGACAAGGACTGGGTGATAGGCGACCCGCTCTGGTACTATTTCATTCCCCAGGATGACGATATGAGTCCTAAAGCCATTACATCCATTGCAGATATCACCGGCGACAAGGTGGATGATGTCATCGTATGCTCGGAAGATTACATGATCCGCTGCCTGAACGGAAATTCGCACGACGATGCCGATGTGATCTGGGAATTCGAGATAGTGGGTGGCTCCCTTTACCACCAGAACAGCCTCACCACAATAGCTGACATAGACGGTGATGATTTTGATGATGTGATCGTCGGTACCGCCTGGGGCGACCGTTCGATAGTGGCCCTTTCGGGCAAGACCGGCGAGCAGATCTGGAAACACGACACCCACGAATACGGTGGCGGCGGCTGGGTGTACCAGGTACATGTTCTCTACGACTACAACGAAGACGGTATTCTTGATGTCCTTGCTGCAACAGGCGATGACAGCGGCGACACCGGGCCAAAAAGGATCTATTGCCTCGACGGGACTAACGGTGAGTCGATCTGGGAAAATTACACCGGCGGGCCAAACTTTTCAGTGATTGGCGTTGAAGACTTCACCGGTGACAACGTACCTGATGTGATTGCCGGTGCCTCCAATGAAAGTGAAAGTGAAGGCAGGGTGCTGGGTATCAATGGCTCCACAGGCCAGACCGAATGGACCTGGATCCCCGACGGTACCTCTGTATGGGCCCTGGCGCAACTCGACGACGTGACCGGCGACGGTATTGAAGATGTGATTGCCGGTGATTTCGGAGGCCACATCTACCTGATCGACCCCACCAGCGGCGTACCCTTCGACAACACAACCATCGGCAATGAGCTGGTCCTCCGTTTCGAGGTACTGGACGATGTAAACGGTGATGATTACAGCGATATACTTGTGGCCCACAGCGGCACCAACGGCATTGTGCTCGACGGGACCGACGGATCCAACATATGGTTCAAGCCCCTTGCCGACAAATCATGGTGTGTTTCAAAGACCAACGACCTGGATGGTGACGGGATCAACGACGTGCTGATCGGCACACTTTATTCAAGCAATGTAGCCTATTTCCTCGAAGGGACCGGCGGCGGGGAGCTGGAAAGCATCAACTACGGCGAACCCATAGATGCAATCAGTTCGATACCCGATATTGTGGGCGACGGCAGCCACGAAATGGTGGTGGGTGGCCGCCAGGGCAAAGTGTACTGCTATTCGGGCGGCATTGATGCCCTGACCGGTTTACCAGGTGATGATTTAACCAGCAATAAATTGGGTCTTACGGCCTACCCCAATCCTTTCAGGAACATCCTAAACATTGGATTTGTAATGGAAGAGGCCTCCGAGGTATCAGTCGACCTGTATAACATCGCAGGATCGCTCAGGGCCAACATCTATAAAGGAAAACTAAGTAAAGGTTATCATGAGCTGCAATGGGGAGGCAGTGAAAACAGAAGCAATCTTCCTGCAGGAATGTACATTATCAGGATAACCACACCCAATGGCATTTACACCGGTAAAGTTGCCGGGTTCTGATAATTGGCAGGGGACAATGCCTGGTTTTGCCAAACCTTTGCCAGGCTGCTTTGTTTAAATAGCATATGAGAATAGGAATAATAGGAGCTACGGGATTTATAGGGAGCAACGTTCTGCAAAGGCTCACCCGGTCGGGCCATGACGTCATTGCAGTATCACGCTCAAAGAAAAAGGCTGAAAAGCTTTTCGGTGACAAAACCGGGACCTTTGAATGGGATGGCGATAACTGGGAAGGCCTTGTGCCTCTCGTTGAAAAGGTCGACTGTATTGTTAACCTTGCGGGAAAAGATATCAGCAGCGGGCGATGGACCGGGAAGAAAATAAAGGAAATCAGGGAAAGCCGGATCGAAACCGGGCAGTTACTCAGTAAAGCTGTTTTGGAGGCTAAATCGAAGCCGGAGATCATTGTCCAGGCATCGGCCATAGGCATTTACGGGATCAACCACTACGGCAACAAGTCAGAGGTGCCCGGTGACGACAGTTTCCTGGCTACCCTTACAGCGGAATGGGAAGATTCACTGGACCCGCTAAAGAAGACAGGCGTGAAAGTAGCCTATACCAGGTTTGGTGTTGTACTCGGTACAAGTTCAGGTATGCTTGCTAAAGTGACCACCCCGATGAAATTTTTCATTGGCGGCCACCTTGGGAACGGAAAACAATGGCTCTCATGGGTTCATATCGATGATGTGGCTGGTGCAATAGAATATATTATTGAAAACAAACTGGAAGGCAGTTTCAACGTAACCTCACCAGAACCTATGATGCAGAAGGATTTTTTCAACATTCTCGGGCGGGTTATGAATCGCCCGAGTTGGATGCATGTACCCTCTTTTGTACTGGTCATGGTCTTTGGCAAAATGGCCCGCCAAACCATTCTTGCGAGCCAGAGGGCCCACCCCGACAAACTCCTGGAATCAGGTTTCTCCTTCAGCTATCCCGACCTTCAACCTGCGCTTGAAGATCTGCTTGATTGACCGGTTCCATCTGGCCCCTGCCCTTTTCTTTTTCGAACTTTCGGCTTATATTTGCTGGAAAGCTCCCCTGCCATGGAAATAATCCATAATAGAATGATACGGTTTTCAGGCATCCTGTTTATCATCCTTCTATTTATAAATTGCAACTCACAGGACAATATGCAGACGGTACATAAGCTAGACCTGCAAAAATATGCAGGCACATGGTATGAGATCTACCGCCTCCCATTCTTTCCCGAAAGGAACCTGGTAAATATTACAGCCAATTATGATATTTTACCTGACGGAAAGATCGAAGTAATTAACAGCGGAAGAAAGAATACGCCTGATGGAAAGCTGAAAAGTATCAGAGGAAAAGCCTGGAGGCCCCACCCGGATATGCCCGGAAGGCTTAAGGTCAGGTTTTTCTGGCCCTTCAAAAGCGACTACCTTGTACTTGCTAACCAGGACTACAGGTATGCCCTGGTTACCGGTGGATCAGGGAACGTTCTCTGGTTCCTGAGCCGTGAGCCGGGAATGCCGGCCGAAACGTTTGAAAAATTCAAGGAAGTTGCTGTTCAGAATGGGATTGATATTTCAGAGTTGATCACAGTAACACAAGAATGGGAAGACAGGTAAGTTGAATGGATAAGAAATTAAACATCTTCTGGTTCCGCCGGGACCTGAGGCTGCACGACAATCACGGATTGTTCAGGGCGCTTTCGGAAGACCTGCCTGTATTACCAATCTTTATTTTCGATAAAAACATCCTGGATAAGCTCGAAGAACCGGAAGATGCGCGGGTGGAATTCATTCATAATGAAATAAAGGACTTAAAGAACAAGCTTGAAAAGAGCGGCTGTTCGCTGATAGCCAGGTATGGAAGGCCGGAGAAGATATTTGAGGAGTTGACAGAGGAATATGATATAGCCGGGATTTTTTCAAACTACGACCATGAACCTTACGGTAGGGAGCGGGACAAAAAGATTGGGGAACTGGCGGAAGGAAAGGATATTGAATTCAGGTCATTCCGCGACCATATCATTTTTGACCCCTCGGGTGTGCTCAAGGACGACGGGGATCCATATACCGTATTCACTCCTTATAAAAATAAATGGCTTAAACTATTCAATAGGAAACTGCTGAAGGAACACCTTTCGGAAGAAAAAACAGGTAATTTTTTAAAGATCTCTTCTATGCCTTTCCCGGGACTGCAAGAGATGGGCTTTAAGCCGGCAGGTATTGAGATACCCCCAAGGGAATTCCCGGAAAAGATCATTAAAAATTACGACAAGAACAGGAATATACCTGGCGTCAGGGGCACAACAAGGCTCGGTATACATCTCAGGTTCGGCACCATAAGCATCAGGAAGCTAATGGAAAGGGCACTGGACCTTAATAAAACCTTTGCAGAGGAACTGATCTGGCGGGAATTCTTCATGATGATCATGTGGCATTTCCCGGTTGTCGAAAACCGATCCTTCAAAAAAAAATACGAAAATATACCCTGGCGGAACAATGAAGATGAGTTCAGGGTATGGTGTGAGGGCAGGACAGGCTACCCCATTGTAGATGCCGGGATGAGAGAACTGAACCAAACCGGTTTCATGCATAACAGGGTCAGGATGATCACTGCCAGCTTTTTGACAAAACACCTGCTTATCGACTGGCGCTGGGGTGAGGCTTATTTCGGAAAGAAACTGCTTGATTATGAACTTTCATCCAATAACGGGGGATGGCAATGGGCAGCAGGGAGTGGTTGCGATGCAGCTCCTTATTTCCGCATCTTCAACCCGGAAAGTCAGACCAAAAAATTCGACCCTGAACATCAATATATTTCAAAGTGGCTACCAGAGGCGGGTTCTGAACATTACCCGCCCGAAATTGTTAATCATCGCGAAGCGAGGGAGATGGCGTTATCAACTTTTAAATCAGCCCTCAAGTAAAAAACCTTATTATTTTGATTGAAAAGAATGAAGAATATTTCAGCAGGATCTCAAACAGGTAGATTTGTGCCTCTTGACAAACAAGAAAGTGTTAGAAGCCTAAAGCGTGGTCTTGAAAGAAGGACCATTAAAAAATATTCGCTTTTCCTGATCTTGCTGATTATCCAGTTATCTGCAGCAGGGCAGTCGGGTACAATAAAAGGCAGGATTTTCAACGAAACCAATAACGAACCCATACCTTTTGCCAATATTGTTATTTACGAAACAACCATAGGATCGACAACCGATCTCGATGGTAATTTTACCTTCACAGGCGTAGAGCCGGGGTTCATACGGCTGGCTGTTTCGGCAGTTGGTTTTGAACAGAAAGTAACAGAGGATTTCCAGGTCACCACTGCCAAAACCACTTTCATCGATATCCCGATGAAAGAGACCCAGGTGCAATTGGATGAAGTGGTTGTTAAAGCTTCCCCCTTTACGAGGAAAGACGAAAGCCCGGTATCTGTGCAGACCTTGCAGATCTCCGAAATAGAAAAAAATCCAGGTGGTAACAGGGATATCTCGAGGGTAATCCAGTCTCTCCCGGGCGTAAGCTCATCCCCCAGCTTCAGGAACGATGTGATAGTGAGGGGCGGCGGATCAAGTGAAAACACTTATTATATAGATGATGTCGAGATCCCTAACCTAAACCACTTTTCAACGCAGGGAGCCTCCGGCGGACCGGTCGGTATTATCAATGCCGACCTTTTGAGGGAAGCTGAGCTTTACACAGGGGCCTTCCCCGCCAACAGGGGCGATGCCCTCAGCTCGGTACTCGAAATGAAGTTCATAGATGGGAATCCTGATAATATGAGCTACAAGGCAACAGTAGGGGCAACCGACGTGGGGCTGACCATCAATGGCCCTGTAACAAAAAACAGTACGCTTGTCGCTTCAGTAAGAAGATCATACCTGCAGTTTTTATTTGATGCCATTGGTTTACCTTTCCTGCCAACCTATAACGACCTTCAGTTCAAATACAAAATAAGGTTCGACCAGAAAAATGAGCTTTCATTGATAGGAGTTGGCGCCATAGACCAGTTCAAGCTCAATACAGGCCTGGAAAATCCTGATGACGGTCAGCAGTTCCTCCTTGGTGTCCTTCCCGTCAATGAGCAATACTCCTACACCGTGGGTTTGGTATACAAAAGGTTTAAAAAGAACGGGTTCGATACTTATGTGATCAGCCGCAATTACCTTGATAACAGGGCATTTAAGTACCCGGGCAATAACGAGTCGCAGCCCAGGATCTTCGACTATAAATCGACTGAAGCAGAAAACAAATTCCGGTTTGAGCATAAGGGCCGCATCGGATCCTGGAGGTACATTTATGGTGCGGGCGCCGAATATGCCCAGTATACTAACAATACATACCAACTGGCGTTTATCCAGGGAGAGTCTGACACCGTTAATTACAATTCCTCATTGAACCTTTGGAGTTACGGTACATTCGGACAGGTCAGCAGGGGCCTTTTCAATGAAAGGCTTACGCTGTCGCTGGGGATCCGTCTCGACGGATCGGCATATGATGAGGAAATGTCAAACCCGTTCAATCATATCTCCCCCAGGTTTTCAGCTTCCTATGCCCTTTCGGAAAAGTTCTTCCTGAATTTCAACGTGGGACGCTATTTCCAAAAACCACCATATACAAGCCTCGGTTACAGGGATAACGAAGGAACCCTTGTAAACAAGGAAAACAACATCAGCTATATCCAGTCTGACCACCTTGTGGCAGGTGTGGAATTCCTTCCTTCGCAAGATTCCAGGATAACCCTTGAAGGATTTTATAAATGGTACGACAGGTATCCTTTCTCTGTGATGGATTCGATCAACATAGCCAGTAAAGGTGCCGACTTCGGTACTTTTGGAGATGAAGAGATCAAATCCATTTCGAAAGGCAGGGCCTATGGTTTTGAGGTACTTGTAAGGGAACAGATGTTTAAGGGATTCAACGTGATCCTGGCATACACCTATGTCCGCTCAGAGTTTACCGACAAGGATGACAACTATGTGCCTTCATCGTGGGATAACAGGCATATCATCAACCTTACTGTATTGCGGTCGTTCAAGAAAAACTGGGATGTTGGCGCAAAATGGCGTTTTGTTGCAGGATATCCTTATACCCCTGCCGATCTTGCCTTATCAAGCAGGCGGCCTGCCTGGGACGTAAGGAATTCTGTTTATCTTGATTATAATAGGTTCAACCGGGAAAGGCTCCGGCCCTTCCACCAGTTAGACATCAGGGTGGATAAATCATGGTTCTTTGAGAAATGGGCACTTACCCTTTATGTAGATATCCAGAACCTTTATAATTTTAAGGCCGATGAAGCCCCAATTTATACAAATACCAACAAGGATGGGGAACCTGTGATAGTCAATCCCGAAGCGCCTTACCCGGATCAGTTGTACGACTTGCGAAGGATAGAATCCGAATCAGGAACCATACTACCCACCATAGGAGTGATCGTTGAAATATAATGACCATTAATAAATCAAACTAATGATGATCAGTTCAAAACACAAAAAAAAGATACCTGGCACCCTGTTCTGGGCGTCCTTGATCATTGTTTCGTTCAGCCTTTTTCAGTGTGCTTCCGGGAAAAAGATCGCCGAAGCAGTCCAGGCTGATACACTTTACACAAATCGCGACGCAGCCGGAACTGATATTACCTTCCGTTTTCAGAAAGGTGAGCACCACAACCATCCGATCATGGCAATATGGATAGAGGATACCGACGGCGATTATGTAGAAACCCTGTATGTTGCTGAATCCATTGGCACGGGCATCTTCCGTCACGGACAGGCTGATAAGGGCAAGTGGAAACCGGGGCCTATCAGGAGGCCGGCAGCCCTTCCCTACTGGGGACATAAGAGAGGCGTTAAGGCGAAAGACGGCCTGTATATTCCCGACCAGGATGACCCTATGCCCGATGCTGTGACCGGTGCTACACCGCAGGAGAGCTTCGTTCTCAAGACAAAGACCTCCAGGAAAATGACAGATCCCTTCGTCATCCTGATGGAGATCAACCAGTCGTGGGATTGGAACAAATACTGGACCAACAACAAATATCCTGACGACGACCAATACAAAACTTCCAGTCAGCCATCGGTGATATACTCAGCCATTGTCACCCCCGAAGGTGGAAGCCAGACCTATGAATTAAAACCGGCAGGCCACGGCCACTACTCAGGAAAAAACGGAAACCTGTACGAAGATCTTTCAACCCTCACAACGGCACTCGAAATAGCAGATAAAGTAGTAGTAACTATTGAATCTCGCTAATAAAAGCTACCTTTGTACCGCTAAACAAAGGAATCATGTCAGACGTGAAAGAAAAGATACTGGAGTCGCTCAAATCCGTATTTTACTTCCCAAAAAGCAACGATATTGTAAGCCTCAACATGGTGAGAGACATCAAGGTTGAGGAAGATAAGATAAGCCTTTCGGTGATTTTTGACAAACCTGATGAAAAGAGCATCCCGATTCTCAGGAAAGCCATCGAAAATGCTATCAGGGAAAATGTAATTGAAAATGCTGCCGTACAGGTGGACTTTAAAACATATTCTGATGCCCTTTCGGGAGTGAAACACATTGTAGCCATTGCCTCAGGAAAAGGCGGAGTGGGTAAATCGACCATTGCAGCCAATCTTGCACTGGCCCTTAAAAAAACAGGCGCCAGCGTTGGCATAATCGATGCCGATATTTACGGCCCTTCTATTCCCATGATGTTCGATGTGGAAGACCAAAAGCCTGCAGGAAAAGAGGTGGATGGTAAAACAAAAATACTTCCCATCGAAAAGTATGGGATCAAGGTGCAGTCGATAGGATTTTTTGTGGAGCCCGAACAGGCCCTCATCTGGCGTGGCCCGATGGCATCCAATGCCCTCACCCAGCTTTTCAATGATACATTGTGGGGCGAACTGGACTACCTTGTGGTGGACCTGCCACCCGGAACGGGTGACATCCACCTCACCTTTGTGCAGTCGGTGCCGGTAAGCGGTATTGCCATTGTTTCGACCCCCCAACCGGTGGCCCTGGCCGATGCAAAGAAAGCTTTCAGCATGTTCAACTCCGACAATATCAAAGTCCCGGTACTGGGGCTGATAGAGAACATGTCGTATTTCACGCCTCCCGAACTGCCCGACAAGAAGTATTATATTTTCGGAAAGCAGGGGGCCAGGAAGCTTGCCGACAATACCAGGGTCAACCTGCTCGGAGAGATCCCCATAGTGGAAAGCATCCGTGAGTCGGGCGACGTGGGAAAACCGGAAGTAATGAATGAAGGCTCTCCTGTGTATAAAGCCTTTATCGACCTTGCCGAAAATATTAAGGCACTAGTTGAAAGTAAAGAAAAATAACAAGCAATCATCTTAATTATAATGGAAACAAAAGACAAAGAACTGATCATAAAGAAGATCGAGAACGTACTCGATCAGATCCGGCCTTACATCCAGCAAGATGGCGGCGACATCAAGTTTGTGGAACTTACCAGTGACAATGTAGTAAATGTTGAACTGCAGGGTGCCTGCGGAACCTGCCCTTACAGTATGATGACCCTTAAAGGTGGTGTGGAAAATGCCATGAAAAAAGCAATCCCGGAGATCAAATCGGTTGAGGCGGTAAACCTCTAAGAAAGGTAACGGGCAACAATGGGCATTCGCCTTCCCATTCCGAATGCCTTTGACGAAACCCTCAGTATGGGAGGGGTCTGGTGTCTTTTGTACTCATTGATATTTACCAGCCTGAGGACTTTCCTTACGATCTTTTCGTCGAAACCCATGGATATGATATCTGAAGGGCCCTTTCTCATTTCGATATACTGGTAGAGTATCTCATCAAGTATGCTGTACTCGGGCAATGAATCAGTGTCTTTCTGGTCGGGGCGCAGTTCGGCTGACGGTGGTTTCACAATGGTATTTTCCGGGATGATCCCGCCATCACGATTGATGAACCTGGCCAGCTCAAAAACTTCCGTCTTATAAACATCCCCAAGTACCGAGATCCCGCCATTCATATCGCCGTATAGGGTACCATACCCAACGGCGGCTTCACTCTTGTTGGATGTGTTGAGCAGGATGTAGCCGAATTTATTCGACAGGGCCATCAAGATCACGCCACGGGCCCTGGCCTGGATATTCTCCTCTGTAAGGCCGATCTTGCGATCGCTGAAAATGGGGTCGAGAAGTGCCCGGAATTCCTCGAAAACTTCATTAATGGGCACAATTTCGTAAGGGCATCCGATGTTGTTTGCGAGGGTGATGGCATCCGACATGGAATGCTCTGATGAAAAGCCCGAAGGCAGGAGCACTGCCAGGACATTTTCGGGCCCCAGGGCTTTCGCTGCAAGGGCCAGTGTTACGGCAGAATCTATTCCACCCGAAAGGCCGAGTATCGCCTTTTCGAAACCGAGCTTGCTGAAATAGTTCCTTATGCCCATAACCAGCGCATCGTGGATCAGGGCCATCTTACCAGGCTTTTTCTCTTCAACCGGTAGCATATTGCCTTCCAAAAGTTCCTGCAGGTCGAATATTTTAAGGTCTTCTTCGAAATACTTAAGTTCACTGACCACACGGCCCCTGGGATCCATTACAAGTGACCCCCCGTCGAAGAGCAGCTCTGTCTGGGCTCCGACATGATTGACATAGATGACCGGAAGGTTGTATTTAAGGGCATTGTCCCTGAGTACTTCTTTCCTTACCTCCTCCTGGTTATAATGGAAAGGCGAGGCCGCAATATTAATGACAGCATCCGGTTTAAGCTTTGCCAGTTCTTCCATCGGGTTCTTGACATAAAGCGGGTTGCTGCCGGTGTTCCAAAGGTCTTCACAAATCGTGACTGCAAAGCGCAGCCCCTTGTATTCAAGAAGGCTGAAGTCCCTGTTGGGCTCAAAATAGCGGTACTCGTCGAATATGTCGTAGTTCGGAAGCAAGGTTTTATGGTATTCACTCGTGACCTTCCCGTTCTCAAGGAACAGGGCTGCATTGAAAAGAGGTTTGCCCTTGCCTGTTTGGTTCCTCACCGGTAAGCCCACAACAGCGGCTATCCCGATGCAGTCTTCAGCCAGTTTTTCTGTCCAGTGAAGGCATCTTTCAATAAAATCGTCAAATTCAAGAAAATCGCGGGGAGGGTAGCCTGAAAGGGAAAGTTCGGCAAAGACAACCAGTTCGGCCCCCTGCTTTTTAGCTTCAAGCAAGGCAGCACGCATCCCGGCATAATTTCCTTCGAAATTGCCGATATGATAATTGATTTGTGCGAGGGCTATCTTCAAAACTCAGCTAAAATACAATTCCAACGTTCAATTCCACAAATTTAAGGGTCGCTTTGTTGTCGATGGACGGATCAGCGGGGTTACCGCCATTGAGGATATTTACAAAGCCATCGTTATAAGTTATATCCAGGATAATTGCCGTGGACCCCTTTATGACGTATTCTATACCCCCGCCCAGAATGAGTGAGTGACGTAATAATTTTGTTTCCTCCGTTATGTCGCCTGAGTCGTCAACCGTGCCGCCTTCGTAGGTGAACATATCCTCTGCTTCCGTATCCAGCCTGAACCCGGTTCCAAGCCCCACCTTCCCGAAAAACCTGAGTTTTTCGTTCAGTTCGGCCTTGAGCTTCAGGGCAAGGGGCACTTCGATATATTTGAACTTGTATTTCCTGTTCAAAGTACCGAAAACCGGGAGGGTATCGTTTCCCATATCCATAGCGTAGGGCATTTCCAGTTTTCCGTTCAGCCACCTTACATCAAATCCTGTGAGCACGGCATAATTTTCCATGAAATAAAATTCTGCCCCCAGCCCCCATGAAAAACCTGGAGAGATCCCCTCAGAAGAATACCCCTCTGCATCAGGTTTTAGCCAGGCAACGTTGGGAGATGCTTTCAGCCCCAGGAGTATAGGCTTGTATTGTGACTGCAGCGATATGGATAATAATATCAGCAGGAGCAGTATAAATATCTTTCTGTAGTTCATTTTTTTATCTGTAGAAAAACAAATTTAACCAAATAGAATAAGGGTTGCGGCGTTATGTTAACAATTTAGCTAACAGAATGACTGTTAAGAAAGTTGTATAATAATTACATTTGCTTTAACAAATAAAGATTTTTATCATGAAAAAGACACTTTTAATATTAGCCTTTCTGCTTGTAGCTTCCGTTGCCCTTCCGCAGAAACTGACACTCGGTCCGCTGGCAGGGTTCAATTCATCAAAGTTTACAACAAATCTCCCCGAGATCAAGGAAGAAGCCAAGGCCAACTTTCTGTTTGGCGCCTTTATCAGGTATGGTGAAAAGGTGTACCTGCAACCTGAATTTGTTTACACAACCAAAGGGGGTGATTTTTCCTATAACCTTGTTTCCGGAGCAGAACAAACCATCCGGATGAAACAACTTGAGATCCCGGTGATGCTGGGATTCAGGTTCATCAACATTGGAATTGCAAACCTACGTATTATGGGTGGCCCCTCTGCCGGTATAATATTTGACAAAGAAGTAACCTTCAACGATCTCGTAGCCGACCCCATTCCCGAATCTTCCTTCAAAGACCTCCAGTGGGCCATTCAGTTAGGTGCCGGTGTCGACATACTTTTCCTGACTCTCGATGTCAGGTATGAGATTGGGTTGAACAACCTTTATGAACCTCCGGCAGGTGCAGAAGAATACGATATAAAGAACAACCTCTGGAGGGTCAGCCTGGGCTGGAAGATATTGTAGACCCTCACGGAACTGATCGAGGCTTAATGATCCATTTATGCTAAAAAGAAAAACAGCATTACTGTTCCTGATCTTGCTGGTGGTCTCTTTACAGTGGGGATGTAATACAAATCCCTACAAAGCCGATATTTCGGACATTGACATTGAGCCGGTGCAGATCCACAGGTATGGCAAATCCCTGTTCGAAATGGATAAATCGAATGTAGGAAAAGGCCTGGAGGAACTTTCAGATCGTTTCAGGTTCTTTCTCGGTGATAATTACAGGGATACTCTCGGCATAATACAGATCAGCGAATTCATCAATGATCCTTTCAATCTCAAGATAGCGGACGAATGCTTGAAACAGTACCCCGATCTTAATGCCATAGAAGAAGATTTCACTGAAGCCTTTTCTTATTTCAAGTATCACTTTCCCGAAAAGGAAATTCCTGAAGTTTATTCCTATATCTCCGGATTGAGCTATGAAAACCCGGCAGGTTACTATGATTCGGTACTTATCTTTGCCCTCGACCTGTACCTTGGAAAAGATTTTGATGGCTACAGGCAGGTTGGTTTACCCTTTTACCAGGTGAGGCGGATGGAGCCAAACTCCATTCTACCCGACTGCTTTACTGAAATGGCTATGACTTCTTTTGCAGAGCCAGGCAGCATGAACACCCTCCTCGACCGCATGGTCTATTACGGAAAAGTGTTATACTTTCTCGACAACATGCTGCCTGAAACACCCGATGAGCATAAGATCGGCTTCACCCCTGAACAGCTTCAGTGGTGTATTGAGAATGAAAACGAGTTGTGGTCGTTTATAATTAACAACGACCTTCTATACTCTTCAGATTACCACAAGATCAACCAGTTGATCCAGGATGGACCCTTCACCAATGGTTTCGGAAAAGAATCACCGGCCATGACGGGCCGCTGGCTGGGATGGCAAATAGTGAGGGAATATGCCCTTAACAATCCAAAGATGCCCCTGGAAAAGATCCTTCAAAACACTGATTCACAGGGAATTCTTCAATCTTCAGGATACAAGCCGAAAAGATTTTAAAAAAAAGACGGTTTTCAACAGGTATTTTTTCCCACTTTTCCGATAAATCAGCATAGTTTAACTTAATTATCTCTTTGTATGCTGGTTAGGACGTATGGCTGTGCCATCTTCGGGATCAATGCGACAACCATAACGGTTGAGGTGAACGTTGATCAGGGAATAAATTTTCTGTTGGTCGGCTTGCCCGACAGTGCGGTTAAGGAGAGTCAGCAGCGTATCGAAGCTGCTCTGGTGAACAACGAATTCCGGTTTCCCGGTAAGAAGATCGTCATCAACATGGCTCCTGCAGATATCCGGAAAGAGGGCTCAGCCTACGACCTTACCCTGGCAGCGGGAATACTCGGGGCATCGGAACAAATATCGGTTGAGAAAATGGACGGGCTTATCATAATGGGTGAACTTTCGCTCGATGGAAGCATAAAACCGGTGAAAGGTGCCCTCCCGATGGCCATTGAGGCACAGGAAAAGGATTTCAAAGGGCTGATACTTCCCGCGGCCAATGCAGGTGAGGCTGCCATTGTTGATGACATAGATGTATACGGAGCGGGACACCTTAAAGATGTTATCAACCACCTCAACGGTGAAAAGGAGCTTGAACCGGTCAAGATCGATACAGCGGCGCTGTTCAGGTCTGGTGCAGAAAATTACCAGGTCGACTTCTCGGATGTGAAGGGACAGGAAAACATCAAACGAGCCCTGGAGATCAGCGCTGCCGGGGGGCATAACATCCTGCTGATCGGACCGCCGGGATCGGGTAAGACCATGCTGGCCAAAAGGCTGCCAACCATCCTTCCTCCCCTGACTTTAAAAGAAGCGCTGGAAACTACCAAGATACACTCCGTTGCAGGTAAACTGAAGGGCGATCTTTCCATAATTACCGAAAGGCCCTTCAGGGCGCCGCATCATACTATCAGCGATGCCGGGCTTGTAGGCGGCGGTTCCTTTCCGCAGCCGGGTGAAATATCACTGGCACAGAACGGGGTGCTCTTCCTTGACGAACTTCCCGAATTCAAGAGGTCGGTGCTGGAGGTGATGCGACAACCAATGGAAGAACGGGTCGTTACCATTTCAAGGGCAAGGCTCACCGTGGAATATCCTGCCAATTTCATGCTAGTGGCAGCCATGAACCCCTGTCCTTGCGGGTATTACAACCATCCTGAACAGGAATGTGTATGTCCGCCGGGAACGGTCCAGAAATACCTGAACAAGATCTCCGGGCCCCTGCTCGACCGCATCGACATTCACATAGAAGTTGTTCCGGTGCCCTTTAAGGAACTTTCTGTACTTAAACCGAAAGAGAAAAGTAAAGATGTGAGAGACAGGGTGATCAAAGCAAGAGAGATCCAGGAGCAAAGGTTCAGCCAGTCGGCCGAAATACATTGCAATGCGCAGATGAATATCAGGCAGGTAAGAAAAGTATGCACACTTAACGGGGCCTGCATTTCCCTGCTGAAGGATGCCATGGAACGGTTGAAACTCTCTGCAAGGGCCTACGACAGGATCTTAAAGGTTTCACGAACCATTGCCGACCTTGACCAGTCGCGGGAAATAAAACCGGAACATGTGGCCGAAGCTATTCATTACAGGAGCCTTGACAGAGAGAACTGGGGGAAATGATTTATGTTTTGTTTAATTTATTGTTAAGCTATTATTTATTTTGATCGTTCCCCGTTAAAACATGACTATTTGAATTATCGGCCAATCTAAGCATTATCAATAAAAACTTGATAATATATCGTATTCTTCCTATATTTGTCGCGGATAAGCCAAGTAAACTGTATTGCCCTTGTTTTCAATGGTTTTCAAATGTTTGCATGGATCAATTATGTTTTTAATTTTAAATCCTTTGTAAATCAATGGGTCAAATAATTGATACTGGAGCCTATTTTGTTTAATTTAGAGAGCTTGTATGTATTGATTATCATTAGAGACTTTTTATTTTTGCAGTGAATTAATTGAAGTAAAACGAAATAATTAACCCTAAATCAATTAATATGAAAAAGATTTATCATCTGTTCTTACAGATTTTCCTTGCAGCCATGATCGTTATCACCCCAGCCATGGTTTTTGGCCAGGAAGAGGAAGGCGAACAGGAGAAGGAAAAAATGACCCGTAAGGAAAAGAAAGCCAATTTCGACCGTTATGGGTATATCGGTATCAATGGAGGTCTTAGCCTCGGGCACAGCGACTTGTCAGAAAACAAGTGGTTGCCTCCACAGGAAACATGGACCGCCGGCGGTTCACTTTTCGGGGGATGGCAATTCCACCCGATATGGGGGCTGAAAGCACAAATTGCCAACCAGTACGTAATTGGCTATAAGACTGGCGACCCGAAGCTTACCAACCAGTCTGGCTTCAATACGGTGAGATATGAAAACAATGTGATCGATTACAGCGCACAGCTTCGTATCAACCTCAGCAACCTGATCAGCGGCTACAACGACAGGCTTGTCGACTTCTATACCACTATAGGGGCAGGATGGGCAGAATGGCAAACAGAGTCGTTCGATACTGAAACCGGAACCCTCTGGAGAAAGAACGGTATAGACGGCGCAGAAAATGATATCCCGGTTATACTGGGCGACGATTACGGTTCAGGTGCGAGTTGGTTTGGGGAACGTACGCGTACAACTTATGTCCCCGTTGCATTGGGTGTAGATTTCCACATTGCACCAAAATGGGATATCCTGGTTGAATCACAGTGGAAATGGGTCGACTCCGACAGGTTTGACACTTACGTGGATGGAGCTATGGCTGTTAAAGGAGACATGTACAGCCTCACTTCACTTGGTGTTCAATACAGGTTTGGAGGAGGTGATCCTTTAAAGAAAATGGAAAAGGAATTCCCGGAAGTTACCTTCGTAACCACACCTGATCCGCTCGAAGCACACGGTGGTATGGTCAAGGTAAAGATAGTAGGTACATTCCCTGAAAAATACTTCCACCCCAAAGCAGCTATGGAGTTCACCCCGATGCTTGTTCATGAGGACGGCACCTATGAACTTAAAAGCGTAATGCTCAAAGGACAGGATGTTGCCGGTGAAGGTATCCTCATTCCTCAAAGCGGGGGCACTTTCACTTATGAAGATGAATTCCCCTACCAGGAAGGGTTCAGGGCCTCCGAACTCCAGGTCAGCCCGGTAATTTTCCTTCCTAAGGAACCCCTCACCGAAGACATGAGCGATGAGCAGATAGAAGGCTATAAATACAAGAAACTTCCGCAATCCAAACTTGCTGATGGTGTGATCATCACACCAATGAAGATCAGCCACAATGAGATCCCTCTGCTGGCTTATCACGGCTATAAAAAAGAAACCATCCTCTCGAAGATGGCCAAGATCTATTTCTATGTTAACAGGCATGACCTTAACTGGAGAGTACCTCTTAACAGGGCTGATGAAAGCAAGCAAAAGCTCGATGATATGTTCGGCTTCCTGAAGCTGGGATACGAGATCAAGGATATCAGCATCGACGGATGGGCTTCGCCTGAAGGTGAAGAATCATTTAATGAAGGGCTTTCAGAAAGAAGGGCCAATACAGCCCATACCTATATGAAAGGTAAGATCAACAAGCTTGTTAATGAAGAAGATTCAAAGATGAACATCGAAGGGGCCGATGATATCAAATTCAACATTGCCTCTTTCGGACCCGACTGGAACGGTTTCCTCAAGCTTGTGAAAGAATCCGGCATCCAGGATAAGAACATGATCCTGAACGTGATCAACAGTGCCGACTCACCGGCCAAGAAAGAGCAGGAGATCAGGAACATGATCATTATCTATCCTGAACTTGAAGAAGATATCCTTCCTCCGCTGAGAAGGGCAGAAATAACGGTTAACTGCTATGAGCCCAAGAAAACAGACGATGAGATCGCAACCTTCGGGCTTACTAATCCCAGGGAACTCGACGAAAAAGAACTTCTTTACAGTGCAACACTTTCCGATGACAACGCGGAAAAATTGAAGATCTACAAAGCTATGATCAACAATTATCCCGATAATTACAAAGGTTACGTTAACGCTGCTTCGATCGAGATCGAAATGGGTCAGATGGATGCCGCCAAAGAACATCTTGAAAAAGCGAAACAACTTGAGCCTAACAGCGGTGAAGTCCATAACAACCTTGGCGTGATCTATGCCATGGAAGGTGATTACGGCAAAGCCGAAGAAAACTTCAAGAAAGCACAGGAGCTTGGCGAAGATGTTGATTACAATATGGGTATCGTAATGATCACAAAGGGTGAATACACCAAAGCAGAAAACCTCTTCGGATCAAAAGACTGTGACTTCAATGTAGGGCTTGTTGAAATGCTCAACGAGAAATACGAAGATGCAAAGCAGACACTCGAATGTGCTCCCAAAGATGCACAGACTTATTACCTGATGGGCGTACTTGGCGCCAGGATGGAAAACAAGTCGATGATGCTTGAGAACCTCACCGAAGCAGTTAAAGCCGATGAAAGTCTTAAATCGGAGATAGCTAAAGACCGTGAGTTCATAGAGTACTTCGATGACCCGGATTTCAAAGCACTGGTTCAGTAAAAAACCAGTCACACATAAATCAAAAAAAAACCTGTTATCATCCGGTAGCAGGTTTTTTTTTATAAATGTTCCTTCAGGAATGCCCTGTGAATACCGGGAGGGTATTCTTTCAAGACCTGTTCCACAAGGCATTCATACTCCTTTTCACTTGTCACGAAATCAGTACCCTCAAGATCTATGATCAGGACACGTCCATTCTTCAGTGACCGAAAGTGGCTGAAATAGTTCTGCTGGATGTTTTCCAGGTATTCTGGCTTAATTCCTGCCTCGTAAGGCCTGCCGCGAAGATGGATATTTTGCAGTAACCTCCCTGTATCGTGGAAGAGATAAACTATAAGGTCGGGCCTGGGAAGAAAAGAACTGATGATATTGAAAAGCCTCTTGTAAAGTGCCAGCTCGTCACCGGAAAGATTGTTCCTGGAGAATATCAGGGACTTATCAATAAAGTAATCGGAAATGGTAAATTTCTTGAAGAGGTCCTGGGAAGGAAGCTTATCCTTAAGTTGCTGAAAACGGTCGGCCAGGAACGACATCTCCAGCGGAAAGGCATATTGAGCCGGGTCTTCATAGAATTTCGGCAGAAAGGAATTGTCTTCAAAGCGCTCAAGTATCAGTTTGGCATCAAATTGTTCGGCCATCCGCATCGCCAGGGTAGTTTTGCCTGCCCCGATATTCCCTTCTATGGCAATAAAATTATATTGCATAATTATAAAACAGAACCCCATTACCTCCTATTGTACCTCATCACCTTCAAACCGTCGGGGCATTCGGTTACCAGTTGCCGGATAGATTTTTTCAGCACCGGGTGTATGAATGCGCCGTTGATCTCCTGCAGAGGTTTCAGCGTAAACATTCTTTCCTGGATCCGCGGGTGTGGTATCACGAGGTTCGGATTAGTGATAACCTGATCCTCATAGAACAGGATATCGATATCAATTAGCCTCGACTCATAGCCGTTCAATACTCTCTTTCTGCCGAGATCTTTTTCTATCTCAAGAATGGTCTCGAGCAGTTCGGAAGGTTGCATAGAGGTTTCGACTAGAAGCACCTTGTTCAGGAAAAGCTCGCCGGCATCGAACCCCCAGGGCTCTGTTTCGTACACTGATGACTGCTCAAGCACCCTGCCGATTCTTCTCTCAATGAACTCCCCGGCCCTTTCTATAAGAAGGGACCTGTCACTTAGATTGCCACCGAGAAGAAGATATACCTTTTTCATTTTCCGATCATACAAATTTATCTATCAGTTCAACCAGCCTTGCAGCATAGCCCATTTCATTGTCGTACCACGCAACCACCTTAACCAGTTTATGCTTACTGCCCAGAACAGCAGTCAGTCCGGCATCAAATACTGCTGAATGAGTGTTGCCGATGATATCTACCGATACTATAGGATCCTCGGTATATTCCAGGATGCCTTTTAACCGGCCTTCAGCAGCTTCCCTGAATCGTTTGTTGATCCCATCAATGCTTGCGGGCTCTTTAAGGGTGCATGTAAGATCAGTGAGCGAGGCGTTGGGTACAGGCACCCTTATGCCGGCACCACCAAGGTTTTCCTTAAGGTGCGGGAATATCCTTGTTGAGGCTTTGGCTGCCCCGGTTGTTGTCGGTACAATTGAGTAGGCAGCCGCCCTGGCCCGCCTGAGGTCTTTGTGAGGTGCATCAAGCAGGTTCTGGTCTTTGGTATAGGAATGAACAGTGGTTATAAAAGCCTTCTCAATTCCGTATGCCTCATCCAGGATCATGATCAGCGGTGCAACGTTGTTGGTTGTACAGGAGGAGTTTGAGATTATCACATCATTCTTGTCGATAACGTGGTCGTTCACACCCAGGACCACGTATTTGACATCCTCCTGTTCATCCTGCGCAGGCGCAGAAATGATTACTTTTCTTGCCCCCGAATCCCTGACATGCCTCAGGGCATCTTCTTTTTTTACAAACTGACCCGTTGATTCGAGCACAACATCAACATCCAGGTCTTTCCATGGCAGCTTCGAGGGATCTTCACGGGAGTAGACCCATATTTTCTGACCGTTCACCAGCAAGTGGTCACCGTTGTTCTCAACGGTGCCCGGGAAATGACGGTGAACCGAATCGTATTTAAGCAAGTGTGCAAGAGTGGCTGAATCGGTGAGATCGTTTATCGCCACAACCTCCATTGTGTCATTTCTCTCCATTAACTTCCGGAGGGTAATCCGTCCGATCCTTCCAAAGCCGTTAATGGCTACCTTGATCCTCTTCATCTTGATAAAATCCTTTTGGGCAAAAGTATAATTTATAACTGTTCGATGAAATTAAAAAGGCCGCGGTTTCGTCCGCAGCCTTTGTATTCCTGAGAGCTTCTTTTAGTTCCTCAATATTCTGCCGGTAAATAACTTGTCGTTGTGGATCACTTTAATAAGATACACACCTTCGGGACTGGAGGATATATCCAGCACCTTCTCAAATTGTCCGGGAACACTTACTGAGAATGATTTATCGTAGATATGTTGTCCGTGGATAGTTGTTATCCTGATCTCCACATCTCCTTTTTCGGCTTCAATTGACAGGTTGAAAAGGCCTGTTGTCGGGTTCGGGTAAATATCCACATCAAGCTGATCCTTGTTTTCTTCAATGCCGAAGCATTGTGAAAAATCAAATACGATCTGTATCTCGTCTGTTCCAACACAGCCAAGGGCATTTTCCACATCCACCGACATGGTCTTTACATCAAAACCGATACCTGTAGAGCCCACCTTGATAGACCTGCTGGTATCCCCGTTCGACCAGTAATAGCTCATTCCCGGAATGTTGACTGTTAAAGTAACTGAGTCGTATGGACAGGCCATAACATCAGTGCCCAGGTCAACAGCCGGCAGCTCCGAGACTTCTACCGTAACCTGATCGGTACTTATATTAAAGCCATCGTCTATTTCAACGAAATAATCAGTCGATACATCTGGATTGACATAAGGCTCAGGTTCTCCGGAAGTGAATCCGGGCGGATCTGAAGTCCAGGAATACTCGTAGTTGGGGAAATTACCGCCGCTGCCTAGGGCATACAACTGGGTTCCGTCGCCATCGCAAATGACCGAGGCTTCAGCCTCAGCCACCACAGTAAGCGGTCCGCCATCAATTGTAACGGTCATAAGGTCCTCTTCAAGGCTCATACACCCGGTTTCCATATCCTCAATTGTCAACCTGAAAAGGGTGGTTTCAAATAACTTTGTGGTTACCGGGTTTTGAGCATTCGGATTTATCAGCTTGTCGGCCGGTTCCCAGTGATAGGCAAAATGGCCTGATCCCCCGCTTCCGTTTCCTGAAAGTGTTGTATAAGTGCCATGAGGTATGGTTTTGTCGTTACCGGCATCCGGTTCGGGAGAAGGATAGATGACAACGGTAACCTGTCCGCTTGCAACATTGAAGCCATCGTTTACGGTGAGGAAATAAGTTGTGGTAACTTCCGGGAATACAAATGGATCAGGTATATCGGAAGTGAATCCAGGCGGATCAGAGGTCCAGGTATAGGTGTAGTCCTCCGAACCTCCTGAAGCATAAGAAAGCAATTGTGTCCCCGACCCATAGCAAATCGATGAAGGATCGGCGGTTGGGTTGACGCCAAGTGGACCGCCCGTTATGTTCACTACTACCTCGTCAGCATCCTGACAACCACCGGCAAGGTCTGTTACAGTAAGCGTGAATACAGTCGTGAGTTCCAGTTGATCCGTTGTGGGGGTAGGACTGGTAGGATCATCCAGCAATCCCGATGGCTCCCACTGATATTCGTAATCACCCGAGCCACTGGTGGCACTGCCGTCAAGCGTGGTAGTGGTCCCGTATGGAATGCTCTGGTCTATACCAGCATTTGCCTCGGGTCCGTCAACTACGACTGTAATACTGTCGGTATTGGTTGAATCGCACAATCCGATCACAGTCACATAGTAAGTGGTGGTTATCAAAGGCGCTACCGTAATGGAATCAGTTGAATCGCCTGTACTCCAGACCACTGTGTAAGGATCAAAGCCCCCCAGATCGGTAATACCTATAGTTGCCGAGGTGTTACAGTTGATGGTCGTATCGGGCGTGGTGTTGATATACATTTCCTCGTAATCCTTGATCTGAACCGTAACAGTATCGAGGTTTATCCCGCAGAGCGATGAGTTATAAATGATCTTTACTGTCTCTGTCCACTCAGTTTCATAATCCTCAAAGGGGATGATCTCAACTTCTGCCTGGCTGTAGCCTATGGGGAAGAAGATCGAATCGGGCAGTTCAAGGTAATCGACTCCATTGGTAGCTGAGCCTTCTATATCGATTGGCAGCCATGTGTCTTCATCAGCCATTTCAGAAAGCTCGAAAAGGACGGTTGCCGTGTTGCAGCCTTCAATGGCAAACTGGTGCATGGAATGAGTATAGGAGGTCAGGTTCTCAATGCCCACAGCCGAGAAGCTGTTGGCTTCCAGGAAAACCCCTGAGTCATAGATACCGTCGCCCCCATCACCGATTGCAAGCTTGATATGATAGGTTTCGCAAGGTATTACCGTTGACCATGCTGTCAGAACAGTTGTGAAGGCATCGTATTCCACAAACTGTCCGCTGTTATGAACAAAATACTGGCAATTGGTACAAGGCCCCTGGTTCTGTGTACCGTTGTTTACTGTATTGATGGATACCGGAGTGGAAGACAGGGGTATGAGTGCAATATTTGTACTGTTGTTACTGTAGGGGCCGGTTATGCCCGGACCGCTGATAAAAAAGCCGAAAGCATCATTCACTGATGAACCGGCGTATTCGTGGTATTCTTCCGAAGCAAATACATATCTGAACGAAACCATCGAGGATTGAGGCACAAAATCGAATTCCAGGACACAGGCATTATGCGATGAAACACCGGATATAGCCTCAAGGTCCGGATCGCCGGGAGCCCCGTTATTGGTTCCGTCACTCCCCGATGTGTTTGGCCCTACTGCTATATCAACACTCCCGGAAGTAAGCAATACACCGTCCTCGACCCCAATGTTACCGGGCCCGTTCCAAAATTCTCCCCTGGCTATGTCAGCACCGGTATAGGATATATTACTCACTTCAACACCGTTGCCGATCAGTATCTCAACCAGGTCTTCCGGAGATATATTCTCATTAACTTCCAGGTAACTTGTCTGGGCTGATGTCCTGATAACACCCAGACTAAGAATAAAGGTAAATAGTAAATATGTAATTATTGATCTGTTCATTGTGACGGATTTTCCAACCCAGTGCCAGGAGTGACTTTTTTTGGGCAGTTAAGTTCAATATGCAAAAATATACAGATTGCTTGATATTATCAAGTGTTAAATGAATATTAACTAATTATCAATACATTGAAACGCTTGTTCAATTGCACTGTAATATTAAATGTAATCAGATATAATTGCCGCATTCCCAATATTTTCTACCTTTACGCGTTAATATTCATTCTCGGTTTTATTTTGCAGGATATGCCTGGATCCCCTTTTCCCGGGGATATTTTTTATGATTTTAATAAGTTATTTATAATAAGTAAGTTAAAACATCTGACCTAAAAATCTCAAATTATGGAATTTGTTAAGAAGTACATTGAAGAGAACAAGGACAGGTTCCTCGACGAATTGTTCGACCTGATCAGGATCCCGTC
>CAZXWD010000028.1:0-30799 GCA_964644135.1 uncultured Bacteroidales bacterium
TTTTGGACCGTCCATTCAAACAATTCATACACAGGATCAATTATGGGCTGACCGTGTGTGTCGATTATAAGATCGGGCTCAACCTGTTCGTGACCGGCCATATGGATATAAGCAACCTTATCGAGCGGCAGCCGGTCAATAAACTTTTTCGCATCGTAATCATGATTGAAAGCGTTTACATAGACATTGTTTACATCGAGGAGGAGCTCACAACCTGATTCTTCCACTACCGACGAAATAAACGTTGCCTCATCCATCTCAGCAGCCACAGGGGTATAATAAGACACATTCTCTATGGCAATCTTCCTTCCCAGGAAATCCTGGACCCTTCTGAGCCGTTCTGAAACATGCTTTACCGCATCCTCCCTGAAGGGGATGGGCAGCAGGTCGTAAAGATGGGCATTGGCTGCCTTGGTATAAGAAAGATGTTCAGAGTATACTTTCACGTTATTTTCATCAAGGAAGACTTTCAGCTCCTTGATAAAATCCCAGTCAAGCTCTTCGGGCGATCCTATTGAAAGTGACAGTCCGTGGCAGGTCACAGGGTATTTTTCCATCGCCTGGCGAAATCTTTTACCCCAGTAGCCTCCCATTCCCATCCAGTTTTCAGGTGCAAACTCAATGAAATCGGGTGCCAGCTCATTTCCCTCCAGCAGCTCATTAGCAAAATCTCTTCTGAATCCTATTCCTACCATAATTGATACCTCTTTTATAAACAGTAATTTCCCAATCCTATTCTTAATTTATCAACCACATTTACCTTCGCCGCACTTTGATTCTACGGCTTTTGATTCTTTTTTATCGGATTTGGCTTCCGCATCCTTTTTGTCTTCGCCACATTTGCCTTCTCCGCATTTCGACTCGACAGTCTTGTCTTTTGAAGATTTAACGGCTTTCTTATCAGACTTCATTGTCTTTTTGGATTCCTTCACCGTGTCACTTTTTTTCTTCTCGCTCTCTTTATCTTCGCCACACTTGCCTTCTCCGCATGAGAGCTCGAAGGTCCTGGCCTTGTCGTATGAATTCCTTACGTCCAGGTTCATATCTATAAGCTCGCTGCGAAGCTCGGCACCGCTGCCAAGGTCATCGTAATTCAGAAGGTCGCCAGCATTGGCATCCCCAATTCCTATTGTTGTAATTGCGCCTGTTAAAATTGCTCCGGAAAGTATCCCGGCATTCTTTCTAAGATTTTTCTTGTTTTTCATTGTGCCAAGTTTTAATGTTCAATTTTTGAAACTTTAAAACATAGTCGGAAGCGAGAGTAATTCCTTACAAGAGGAAGTGTGAAGAATTTGTTAATTAGAACTATCTACTTGTTTATCAAGCACTTTCTTGATCTCATTTCTTTTTTCTTTCTTATCCAAAGACCTGGCTGGTCACTTTTCTGCAAATCCACAAACCTTGTGATCATCATATTCTGATCCTGTTCTGGATAATCCGGGGCATTTGTCCGTAAATGGACAAAATCGTTCGCTCTGTTACATCCGGACGCCTTTGTGTTAATTTAATAACAATATCATATGTCTGAATATCAATGATTTATATTGTTGAGCATAAAATTTGCTGATATATTATTGATTATTAACCAATAATGATCTTTTGTGAGGAAAAAGATCTTATTGTCTTATTAATTCAACCAGAAGAGTTATTAACCAAAAAAACGGGACCATGAAGAGTTATTTGATGAGGATCTTTTTGATCTTTAGCCTGAGCCCTGGCCTTTTCCTATTGAATTTACAGGGCCAGAGTGTTGATTACGACAAGGCAAACCAGCCAATGCACACCAGGTCCATTCCTCCACAGCACCAGGACTATGCACATGATATTGCATCGGTCGATTCGAGAAGTTATGAGGACAGGGACCTTGGATCGGAAGGCAGCATGTATCTTATGGATGACTGGTGCACCGGTACGGTAGTACTTAAGGACAATACCGTATTTACCGGCATAAAGCTAAGGTACAACGTTTACTTTCAGCAGATGCAGTTCATCGAGGATGGAGACACACTGGCTTTTGCAAATCCTGATGAGATCAGGTCGATCATAATGGACGGAAGGGAATTCATCTATTGTGAGTACCTGGAGGAAGGAACAATCCGGAAGTGCTATTTTGAGATCATCGTGGAAGGAGACTGCCGCTTGCTGACCAGGAATGTGGTGAGTTACCACAAAAAGGATGTTGCCGGCATTGACTGTACGAAGGATG
This sequence comes from uncultured Bacteroidales bacterium, assembly GCA_964644135.1. Taxonomy (GTDB): domain Bacteria; phylum Bacteroidota; class Bacteroidia; order Bacteroidales; family JAGOPY01; genus CAZMOK01. The sequence goes on from CAZXWD010000028.1 coordinate 2,207, forward strand.
TGTTCTATAAAAGCTGCAACTTTTACATAAAAAAGGGTGATGGCCCGGCCACTGAGATCAGTTGCAAAAGGAAATCTGTCTACCGGGCGCTTTCCGATAAAGAGGAACAGGTAAAGGCCTATTTGAAGGAAAAGAAGCTTAAGTTGAAAACACCGGAAGAGTTAGCGCGTGTTATCCGCCATTACAACACCCTTCTGTAAAAATCATTATTTGTATATAGTGACTGATCCTTCGAAGTTCTGCCGGCCGCCCCGCATATCATTACCGGTAATACGGTAAAGGTATGTGCCTACTGGAAGCGGCTCCCCTTCCTGGTCACGTCCATCCCAAATACAATCAGGTGAATCGATCAGATCGTTGAAGATGAGGTTGCCCCAGCGGTCGAAAATCCTGATCCTGAAATTGTTGACCACATCACCCGTTGTCCCGCTGATGGAGAAACAATCATTCAGACCGTCACCATTGGGGCTGAAAGCAGTAGGGATGTATATTTTCAGTTCAAGAAGGATCCCTACGTTCACCGTATCGGCATCCCAGCAGCCATAGCTGTTTTCGGTATACATGATCACATCGTAGCTGCCCGGGGCGGAATACCTGTGCACCGGGTTGTCTTCCTGTGAAGTCTCTCCGTCACCAAAATCCCATTCTATGCTATTATACTCACCTTCAATCTGCTCAAAGAATGAGATCACGGGGTTATCGATCGTGGCTGCGAGAGGTTCTGCAGAAATACCCGCCTCCGGCTGGGGATACACCTCAACCATATCAGGGAACAGGGTTGTAGCATTGCACCCGGTACTGTTGGTTACCCTCAGCCTTACATCATAGGTGCCCGGTTCCTCATAGGTATGAACGGGATTTCGTTCGTTTGAAGTGGTGCCGTCGCCGAAATTCCATTCATAGACAGGGCCTTCGAGGTCGGTCGACTGGTCAAAGAAGCTGACCTCAAGGGGCCGGCAGCCTTGTGCATTCTGGGCTGTCATGAACGGGGAGGGATTCAGGTTGACATTCATCTCCATTTCAAAGTATTCATAGCATCCCGGCTCTTCAATTTCAACGGTAATTGTCTTGCTGCCCGGAGTGTCCCAGGTAACGGTTGCGGTTTCATCAGTGCTGACCGGCGGGTCGCCTCCTTCAAAGGTCCAGTTGTAGGAAGCACCCGGCCTCACAGTTCCTATAAAACTGATCTCTGCTTCATCGCCCGAACAGGTTTCAAACGGTTCGGCCATGATTGCCCCGCTTATAGGTTCCCTGATATACACATCAATGCTTACCGAATCGCGGCAGCCATTGATGTCTGTTATGTTACAGGAATATGTAGTTGCTACCAGGGGCTCCACAACCGGGTTCGGGAGGGTTTCCTGTCCTGTAAGCGACGGGTCCGGCGGATCGGAGGTCCAGAAATAATCATCTGTTTCAACGGCCGTGTTGGCATTTAGCTGATTTGGATAACCAGAGCAGACCGAATCGTATTCCTTCGAGAGCTGCAAAGCCGGATAGGGGAACACATTTATGGTAAAGTCCCTTTCATCATAGCAGCCGTATTCATTATAAGCCGATACATTGACGAGGTGCGGTCCCGGCTCGGTGATCCTGATGTTAACCTCCTGGCCAAAAGCCACCTGGGGCATCCCATAATCAGTCCATCTCCATTCCCAGTCGGAATAGCCATTCAGCTCTTCCAGGGTAAAATATTCATCAGGACAGACATTGAAATAATCACCGCCGTTAAGCTCTATGTCGACCACCAGTTCGGAAACCTGGAATGTAAAGCAGGTAGACGCCGGCTGGTCGCATGCATTGATGATCTCCACGCATTTGGTGACCATTCCCGCACTGAAGGGGGTATAGGTGTATGATATTTCATCCGCGCCGGGAATTTCATTCCCCGGGGCAACGGAATTGTTGTACCACTGGTAGGATTTTCCGGGGGTGCATGACAGGGTTATGGGCTCGCCCAGGCAAATGATATCGGGGCCGGATATGGCCACAACCGGATCGAGGAAAGCCCAGACTTCACCGGAAGTAGTATTTCCGCAATAATCGGTCACGATATAATCGAACTTGATGCTATCCTGGCTCTGAATAAGAGAACCGTACTCATCCCAGGTAACGGTGTATATCTTATCAGCGCCTACCAGGTTCCCGTCAAAAAACCATTCCACTGTGAAATCTTCATCAACATTGGTATTCTCTATTGTAATATCCCATACCAGGTTTTCGCAGAGCTGAAAATCGGGGCTGGGAGAGGCCAGGAGCTGGCTGTAAACAATAACAGTGTCTTTGGTAGGCTGGTAGCCCGGCTGGCTGCTGCACCTGTCGGACACATTGCAGATAACCACATCGGGACTGTCGGAGATCGTAATACCGAATGTTTCACCGCTACCCAACTGACCAGTCGAAAGCTGCGACCAGTTGTAATTATAGGGAGGTATACCACCTTCAACGAGATCGGTTACTGTAAGTTCAACTTCACCTCCACAATAATAGATACTGTTTGGTGTAGGGCCATAGGTTTTGGTAGCCGAAGGGATATCTTCATAATCGTGCACATTTATGATTATTTCCCCGGAATACCCCTGGTTTCCGCCGCCAATACCCCCCGAACTGGGTATATCACACGGATTTTCCTGGTACCTGAAACGCCAGGTCTCAATCCCCCCCTCATCTATGTCATCAAAATTTGCCGAAACTATGTAGGTGCCCTCAAGCTGGCCGGGGGCAAGGAACATCAGGGAGTCGTCCACCGGTTCGGGGGTTATGGTATAATCGGTGTTCGGATCGGCACCTGTGATCTTGAACCGTATCCAGGTTGTGTCAAGTGTTTCTACATTTTTGGTAAGGCTGATCACCATATTGGCGCAACCCCCTTCAACTATTTCATCTATCTCAAAATCAGGGTTATCGTTGGCCCCTGCAACCTCCCACTCCATACCGATGCCACTCTTAAAAGAGCCTGCTTCGAGAAAAACGGCGGAATTCAGCAGGTGACTGAGCGTGAAATTCTGACCGGGGACTTCAATGCCATTCGGGTAATCAGCAACGGCGATCTTTATCCAGTAAGTTTCACAGGCTTCCACCTGGGCCTGGTACAGGTCGACCGGGAGAACCTCAGTGAGGCCGTCGTATATAAAGGAAAGCCCTTTGTTCGAAATGTAAACATAATCGTTTGTTTCATGATTGACCCACCTGACACTGACAGGAACTTTGCTTGGGTAGGGAGGCCCGAAATCATTGCCTATCATTGAGGCGATCATGTCATTATCCTGCTGACTGGGAAATTTTTTTACGAAAATGGCCATGAAGTCGCTTTTATCCTCCCCTGTCAGGTCAATGTCCTCTGCACGGCCACCACCACCGCCGCCGCCACCTAATTCTTCATATTTATATTCTTCTGAAGCAAAAACATAATTCAAAGTGAAAGAGTCGTAAAAAGGCTTGAACTTAAACTCAAGAACAGAAACATCAACTACCGTATCGGGCTTGTTCTCAAGGGAAATAACCCCCATAAGCCAGTCCATGTCTTCGTCGTTGAGGTTGTGGTAGCTGTCAAGGCTATCGCGTTCGGGGTTGGTCTGGGCTCCTGACTTATTGTCCCCGCCGTTTATCTGGGTTGTTGAATATACATACCCGTTTGTGAGAATGAGGCCACGGTCGAAGCCGACATCAATGCCGCTTTCAAAAGCATCACGAGCGTCGATCTTTCCCTTGTAGTTTATATTGGATATTTCCCCGCCACCCGCGAAAAGGGTGTCCCTTACATATAATTCGAATTGCTCCTCGTCGAGGTGGTAGATCCTTAATTCGGGTGTAGTCTGTGCAGTAATCTTATTTCCTCCTAAAAGAAAAATAAGCAGCAGAATGAGGCTTGCTTTAGATAAATGCTTCATGGTGTCGCAATCTTCACTGTAAAGTTACAAATATTCAGTGCAGTTGGATGTTAATTTAATTCTTTTCAGCTATCCGGATATGCTATATCATGAAAAGAAAGGCCGGGAGAATATAAACCCCGGCCTTTTTAAAAAATCTCGCTACTCCCGCTAACAAAAATATCAGAATTTCGAGAATTTCTTTTCAAAGCAGTCGCCGTCTTCCGTAACCACACTCACCACATAAATACCCGGTTGCAGGTTCTCTGTGTTGAGCATCAGCCTGTCACCGTAATTATTGTTCTCAAAAGACCTGCTCAGAACAACTTTACCAAACCTGCTGACCACATTCACTGTCAGTTTTCCTGAAAAACTGCCTTCAGGCTCAATATATAGCTTACCGGAAGAGGGATTTGGATATACCCTGAGATCTTTTCCGGCTATTTCACCGAGTCCGGTACAGTCGTCAATTGTGACCGTGAGATCTTCGCTCAGCTCGAAGCAACCTTCAGGTGTTTCTTCAGTAACTCTTACAGTACCTGTTCCGGCCTCTCCCCATTCAACCTGGATCTCATGAGTATTTCCGCCGCTGGTAATGTTCCCGCCTGTCACTTCCCAGATGTAAATGTTGCCTGTGGTTTCGGCGGTAGAATAGATATGTCCGCCGGTGTTGTCACAAACAAGGTCGTCACCGCTGATTTCAGGATGTGGCTCTTCCACAACAGTTACCTCGAGCTCACTTGAAAAGACACCCTCGCCGCATTCGTTTACACCCTGTACGCTCAGGTAAGCCTGGCCATTATAATCCGGGTCCCAGGTAACAGTGGCAATCTCATCTATCCCATTTACCTCCCCGGCCTCTTCGGGATCGAGCACCCAGTTGTATGAGGTGGCTTCGGTAGCCCCGGAGGTAACATACTCGGTTGTTCCGGCCTGGTTGCACACTGTTTCAAGTCCAACAGGTATGCCTGCCTGTCCGGGTGCATAAATAACGTATATGTAAGTATTTCCTACCATGTACTGAGAACAGTAATCTGTATATGCGAGGCAGGAATATATCCCTTCTTCGGTCTGGTAACCAAAATTCAGGGGGCTACCTGTCCCCGTAAGGATCTGGCCTGTCGGATCTCCGTCGATATACAGCTCATAATCAATCTCGGTCTCCGAGCCATCAAGGATGACCTCAATTCCCTGTTCACCATCACAATAGCCACCTCCGTCGGAAAGGGTGAATTGTACCGGCACATTATGGACTTCCACCGATAGATCGTCAGACCATATACTGTTCCCGCAATCATTTTCTGCCCTGACTTTTACAGTGAGAGAGCCCAGGAAACTGGAGTTCAGGTCGAGGGTTCCGGTTGTACCGGTGCCTGATATGGTACCTGCAGTGGAGGGCAGCACCTCCCAGGTATATGTTGTTGCATAGGGTGCCCCGGCAGTTGTATATTCTATGTCTGTTTCGCCTTCACAAAGATCTTCAGCGCCTGCAGGCTGTCCGGGCTGTTCAGGGGTGTCAATGGCATGAATGTAATCTTCCATGAGGAGTGTATCATACACAGCACCGTCATAAACTACAAGCTGCACATTGTAAGTACCGGTATCTGCCCAGGTAACCGTAGGGTTCTGGCTTGTGGATGTTGCAGGGTCGCCGCCCTCAAAAGTCCACCACCAGTTTGTAACGGGCCCAGTGAATTATCTGTAAAGTCAACAGGGGAATTCAAACAGGGCTCGGGGTCACTGCAGGTGAATTGTGCAGTGGCAGTGAATGGCTGCAGGTTATCGACCTCCACCTTTATGCCCTGCTGGATCTCTTTCGTCTGTGTGTCCTGTATAAAGGCAACCAGTTCGCAATGAGCTGTATTCCATGAAGGGTCCATGGTGAAGGTAATGTCTATCTGCTGGCTCGTTGTACCACCAAAAGTGAGGGCTGTACCCAGGTGGTCGGGTGCCATCAGCCTCTGAACAAAGTTAAGCTCAGACTGCCCCTGCCAGGAGTAGGCGATCTCTGATTCGGTAAGTGCCAGGTGCACCACCAGGTCGGGGTTGGTATTCCCGTTCTCGTTTTCCACCATGATGGATATGCTGTAGTTATTGCCCGAAGTATTTTCACCGTAGATCTCCATTGTGAAATCACTCGGAACTACAATTCGCTGCTGGTACAAAGGAAGGTAATTGCTGTACATGCTCTGAGTACTGCTGCCCCCTACATAGCTGAGCACCCCGTCAAAAAAAGCAGTCGGGAAACCTGTAATATTGTAATAGTTTATCCTTGCATCCCCGCTGGTTGTGGAAAAAGCATCTCCGTCGTGATATTCTATCACTGCCACATCGTGGCCTGCAGCGATAAGGTCATCAGCGCCCATGGCTGCTCCCGGGCAATAAGGGCACCATGTCCCTGTGCCGATTTCCTGTACGACCTTGTCGCGCGCTACCTGCTGGGAGAAAGATACTAGAACAGTAAGTGAGAGGATGATCGTAAGCAATTTTTTCATAGGAGTATAATTGTTGGTTCGTAGTGTCCAAAAATAAAGACAGATAAAGTTATATATACTATTATTTACATGTTTTTTGCCTCATAACCAGTAATTTAGAAAGATTCCAGATTGTAATTGGCTAAACAGCCTGTTTGGTATTAGCCTTGCCGTTCTGAATAAGGATATAGCTCGACTTTTGCAATACAATACTCTAATTTTAAGCAATAGAAAATGCATTGCCATCATCTTCAGCAGCGGGATACATCATTTCGGAAAACTTAAGGATGAGGATATACGGTTTACCATAAGGGAGAACCAGATGACCATTCACCGGTTCGGGGTTTTAAGATAGACCGGGAAGTTACATTAGGATCACTGAGGAAAAAGTAAGATCACAATATAAAATCAGGGATCATCAGCCGATTGCCATATCTGTATCATACCTGATCTTGGGGGGGCGGCCGCCTTTATTGATGCCTTCCACAAAATTATCCACTGCTTTTCTCAGGTCGTCGTGATATCCTCCTTCCAGGACTGCAAAGACCTTTTTATATCGAAAGGCTTTCTTTAACTGATACCCGGCCTCATAAAAAACCTTCAGTGAATAATTCAGATCGAGAAGCTTATCTTTCTTATAACCGTCGAAGCCGGCAGATACCCCTATTATGTCGGGATCAAATATCCTGATCTTGTTAATTGCGGTGTGCAATGCCTCCAGGAACTGCTTGTCGCTGCTCCCAGGGTAAAGAGGCATATTAAGAGTGTAGCCTTTGCCTCTGTCCTTACCAGTTTCAAGGGCCATTCCGGTGTGTGGATAGGCATAATGCTCGTGGATAGAAACATAGAACACCTCGCTTGAATTATAAAATATCGATTGGGTGCCATCGCCGTGATGGCCATCAATATCGAGAATGCATACCTTGTTGCCTTCATTCACTAGCTTTTGTGCAGCTATGGCAATGTTGTTGAAAAGGCAAAAACCGGAGGTATTGTTTCTTCCCGCGTGGTGGCCGGGAGGCCTCACAACGGCAAAGTCACCTTTCTCTGATGCCTTAATGGTAAGCCCGACAGCTATTGTGGCTGCCCGGTAGGTTTCGTGTGTTATCTTGACTTCTGCAAGGTAAATGTCCTTCTCGCAGGCCTGTTTGATATAGTCGATATATTCAGGGGTATGGACAAGGGTCAGGTAGGGCTCCCCATCAACCGAGTTCTCATCGGGCAGCCCGGCAAAGCCTTTAAGGCGGTAAGGCCCCTCAAAAGGGCTCTTTATATTATGGTCGAGAAATTGCCGGTTGAACAGTATCTTCATCTGACTTACTACCTTTCGAGGGCGGCGCAAAGATAGGAAATATTTTTAGTAGGCAGTAGGCAGTAGGCAGTAGGCAGTAGGCAGTAGGCAGTAGGCAGTTGGCAGTTGGCAGTTGGCAGTTGGCAGTTGGCAGTTGGCAGTAGGCAGTAGGCAGTAGGCAGTAGGCAGTTGATTCGGTACTTCTGAGCTTCTGAGCTTCTGAGCCTCTGAGCATGATATGTTCTATTGATCAGAAAAGGGTGGTTATTGAACCACTTTCTTATCAATGTAGTTGGAGTTGAGAATGCTGAGTGCACCCATGTAGTCCACCCTGAAACTTATCAGGTCGCCAACTTCATAATTTTTCTTATTGTCGCCCAGGTCCACCACGATCATGTCGGAACTGGCGCCGGCAAATTCGATCTTTTTATCGACCGGGAAAATATTCTTCACGTCGATATCGAGCAGCCCTATGTCGAGAATGGCGCGGTAAGAGGTTTTGCCCAGGTCTCTCTCATCAACTTCAACGGATTCACCGGCTACATTGGTTCCCATCTCCCCGATCGGCACCTTTGGCTTTTCGGTCAGCTCAATGATCTGGGCATAAAGATTGAAAATATCTGACTTCATCCCCTTTATGGGTTTTCCGGTGATAAGGTTATTGCCGAAAAACAGGGTTTCTCCTATCCTGAAGTGATTGTTTCCCACAGGAACAGATTTTTTTAGCAGCAACGGAATAGTAACGGATGAACCTCCGGTCACCCAGGGTATCTTCCTGTCGAATTTCGTTTCGATAAGTTGTTTGTAAAGGCTGAGCTGGATAAGCTTATCGTGCGATGGCATGACCCCGCTCAGGCAGTTAAGGTTGGTACCCAATCCTATTACTTCTATATTCGGCAGCTCGAAAATACTGCCGTAAAAATCCATAAGCTCGTCGCCCATCACACCTTCCCTGAGGTCGCCCATCTCTATCATAATTATGACCTTATGAAGCCTGTTCTGTTTCACGGCCTCCTCCGAGATAAGCTTTATGGTTTCAAATTCGGTGTTAAAGCTAACATCCGCATATTTGACCAGTGACCTGATGACCTTCCCGGCCGGTGGTTTGATATAAACAGTCTGAACATCGGGGCTGATGGATTTTATGACTCTCAGGTTACTGATCCTTGAATCATGTATTTCCCTGACTCCCAAATCGAGCAATTCCCTCAGATAAGTCTTGTTACCACAAAGCAATTTGGACACAACACCCCAGTCCCGGCCGTTCGATGAGAACAGCCTGTCGAGGAACTTGTAATTGTGCCTCAGTTTTTCCTTATGTAATTCTATATACGCCATGATATTTATTTATTCGACCACTTCACGTTTTGTTCTTTCAGGAAGCCTGACCAGCAACTCATAATTTACCTGGTTACTGATCTCGCTGAAAGAAGCCACAGTGATCTCAAGATTATCTTGTTTTCCTATTATAACTACTTCATCTCCTAAACTGATATCCGGAACAGATGTTACATCGGCAATCAGCATATTCATGTTAACCATTCCTATAACACCGACCCTCTGCCCTCTTACGAGCACCCTTCCCTGGTTGCTGAGCATCCTGCTGAAACCATGTGAATAACCCACAGGGATCACTGCAATTACCTTTTCTTCCTGTGCAAGATAGGTAGTGCCGTAACTGATGAATTCCCCCTCGTTCACAGTTTTTATCGACATCACTTTGCTCTTCCAGCTTATCACACGGCTGAGAGGATCGTACCTTTCTTCCTTTTTACCGTGTACATATTGAATGAAGGTTTCCACACTGGGCCAGAATCCGTACTGCGCAATACCTATCCTTACCATATCCATCCTTGTTTTCGGATAATTCAGTGCAGCCGCGGAACAGGCAGTATGCCGGTAATTAGGTATCAGCTTACGCCTTTTGGCAGTGTTGAAGTACCTTGTAAATCGGCTGATCTGCCTGTTCACCCTAACATAGTTAGCAACACTTTCGGCACCCGCATAATGAGTGCAGAGTCCTTCGAAATCGAGCAACTCCGGGTATTTTTTAAATTGCCTGAGTGCATAGCTGAATCCCTTTTCAGTAAGCCCGGTTCGGTTCATCCCGGTTTCCACTTCCAGGTGTATTTTGGCCTTTTTCCCCAGTTTTCTCGATAGCTGCATTGCCTTTTCAAGCCTTTCTATCTCGAAAACCCAGAAACTGATGTCATTGTCAATAGCCCATCCCATCTGTTCCTTATCGAGCCAGCCCATGATCATAAGATCGGATCTTTCGGAACAGGCTTCATAAACCCTCCATGCCTCATCACCGCTAAAGACTGAGAAATGGTCTATCCCTGCTTTTTCGGCCATTGGGACAAATCTTTCTATTCCATGGCCGTAGGCATTGGCCTTTACAACTGATGAGAAGCGCACGTTGGGCCCAATCAGTTCCTTCAGAAAAGAAATATTCCTGTCCAGGGCCGATTGACTTAGTTCAAGTGATGAAGTGGTTTCAAACATTGTTGTCAGTCTTCCAATATTTTCTCAATGATCTCTCTATATAAATCAATTCCTACCGGGATTAGTTCATCCGGGAAATCAAAATCGGGATTATGCAGTGCAGGCTGGTCGGTTCCCGAGCCCAGCCCGAACAGGGCACCCGGATACCTGGCAGTGAAATGTCCGAAGTCCTCGCTCCACTTGAATGGTTTCTGAAGGAATTCCGACTCAAATCCGGTGTCACGCACTGCCTGGTTGAGCACTCTGCTGCATTCTGCATCATTCACAGTGGCCGGGAAATCTTCTTCGTAACTGATATCAACCTCAAGCTTTTCCCGCAGGGCAATCTCCTTGGTAATGCTCTCCAGCATCTTCGACATTGATTCCATATCCTCGTTCAGATAGCTGCGCAGGGTAAGGTGGATCACACCTTCTCCAGGGGAGGTCCCGTAAGCCAGGTTGCCAAGCCGTGCATGTATGGGGGTTATGAGGATAAAGTCCCTGAATTGCTCCCTGATCTTAAGAACATCGTAATAGCTTGATATCATACCGGCCATCCCGAAGCCCGGATTGATCCCTTTCTCAGGCTCTGCAGCGTGGGAGGATTTCCCGGTAAGCTTTATGGCCATTCCCCTTGAGGCGGCAGCAAAATGGCCGTTTGCAAGTACAATCCTGCCCAGGGGGAATCCCGGAAGGTTGTGGATAGCAAAAATATGATCGGGTTCGAATTCCCTGAATGCAGGATCCTTTAGCATGCGTTCGGCACCCTTTCCGGTTTCTTCGCTGGGCTGGAAAAGAAGCAAGACCCTTCCCTTCGGGGGGCGGTTTTCTTTAAGGTAATAACCAAGCCCTGCCACCATTGTCATATGTCCGTCGTGACCGCACAGGTGGCCTTTTCCGGGTATTGACGAAGCGTAGGGAATATCATTTTTTTCGGGGATTGGAAGTGCATCCAGTTCACACCGGAACATGAGGGTGGGGCCCTTTTCTTTACCCCTGTATTCAACCACCATTCCATGACCACCTATGCCCTGTGCAATTCTGTCCGGATCAAGAGGCTTCAGAAATTCCCTTACCCTTCCGGCCGTGCCAGTTTCCTCCCCTGAAATTTCGGGATTTCTGTGGAGCAGTTGCCTGAACTCCTTTAATTCGCTGAGTACTTTATCATCCATAATATAAAAATAACCTCATTTACGATCTTTTTAGCCTCATTTCCAAATATTTGTTATCAAATCCAAATTTCTCATAAAGATATCTTGCAGGATTCTCAGGTTCTACATGCAAGGCAATATCGCCCTTGGCATATATCAAGGTTTCATTCATCAGGGCCTTACCCAGACCTTTTCCTCTTTGGTCATGGTGCACAGCTATGTAAACAAGGATATTTTCAGGGATATATCCCTTCATACCTGTTTTATTCATCACCACAACACCAGCCAGTTTACCTTTATCTGTGGCAGTAAGTATGAATCCACCTGCCATTGGTGCTGAGCTCATTGCATAATCAATGGCACGGTCGATATCCTCTTTTGAGTCCCCGAATTCATCCAGATGTTCATAAAGGAATTTTATAATATTTTGTCTTTCAAGTGTAGTCAATATTTCTATTGAGCTGTAATATTTATATTTCATAGCTTTTTAATTTATTTTGATTGATATAATGGATTACGATGTACGTCAGCGATGCAACCGATATACCGAAAATATTGGCGGCAAAGCCGAAGGGCAGTTTTGTTTCAATGAATGAAAGGACTATTGTGGTGGCACCTCCCGCCACCATGGCGCTAAGAGCACCAACAGTATCGGGCTTTCTGAAGATCAGCAAAGCTAGCACCGGTATCAGCAGCCCCGATACCATTATGGCATAAGAATAGAGCATCAGCTCCAGAACCCCTTCCATTTTCAATGCTATACCGAGTGCTATAACACCGATCACAAGAGTAAGAATTTTTGAATAAAACAGTACTCTTTTCTCTGTGAACCCTCCGGGGACAAGTCTTTCCAGAATATCCGTCAACACATTCCCTGATGCGGCGATAAGGCAACTGTCGGCAGTTGAGAGGATTGCTGAGAAATAGGCCGACAGGAGCAGCCCCATCAGGCCGAACGGCAATATGTGCCTTAATAAAAGCGGCAGGCCCATTTCTGGGTCAATCTCACTTCCGGGAACAAAACCCATTCCTGCGAACATTCCGTCTTCAAAAGCGACCCTGGCAAAAAGCCCCAGCAGCACACCCATGAATGCCATCAACGGCCACTCGAACACCCCTGCTATGTACCAGGCTTTCCTGGCCTGCTTCACCGATTTGGAGGCATATATCCGCTGGTAAAGGGTCATTCCCACAAACCATACCGGCAGAATGGTAACAAGCCAATTTATGAAGGTTACCCATGAAATATTGCTAAGCGAAAGCAGTTCAGGCGTGACTGTATTCCTGAGTGCCTCGATCCCCCCTGTTTTGATATACGCCAGTGGAATTCCGATCAGTATGAGCCCCGATAAAAGGATGATCCATTGCAAGGTATCTGTGTAGATCACTGCTTTAAGACCGCCAAGAACCGTATATCCCACTGCCACAACCCCCATAAGTATGAGGGCGTGCTGAAGGTTCAGCCCTTCAAAAGTGGCTGAAGCCAGCTTGGCCCCTGCAAGGAGCTGTGAACTGGTAAATCCCAGATAGCCCACTGCAGAAATTACGCCTGCTGCGATGGCAACTCTTTTGTCGTAGAACGATTCAAATATCTGCGGGAAAGTGTAAAGGTTCTTCTTGTCGGAGAGCACTTTGATCTTTGGGATAAGGAAAACAGCACTGAGCCAGGCTCCGAGCAACCCTGTGAACAGCATCCAGGAACCGGACAGCCCGATCGCAAATCCAAGTCCGCCGAGCCCTATTGAAAACCCACCGCCGACATCCGTTGCGACAACGGAAAAACCTATGTGCCAGGCTCCCATTTTTCGGCCTCCTACATAGAAATCGTCAATATTTTTGTTCCTGAAATGGAACCAGATGCCTACGCTTAGCATCGCTACTATGTAAGTAATGAAAATGGTAAGATCTACCGGGTGCATAATCTAGTTTTTGCTGAATTTCAAGTTATCCAAAATATGAGTAAAAGCCTTTACCCGGTATTGATTTGTAGTATGCCTACATTTTCAAGGTTATTCTTATTGATCACGGTGAGAACCTTTTCAAACTGTTCTATAGGAACGATCAGGTATAGTTTGCCTTTCTTTGAAGCTGCCTGCTGCTGAAAAACATCACACTTTTTAATAAAATGTTCATTGGATTTTTCAACGCTTTCGCCCATTTCTATTTCAAAGATATACGAGGAATCCTTATGATCGGCCGTCATATCAGGCTGATATATCTTCCCTGTCCTTTTCTCTACAATCTTCTTTGGGGCTTCCATTTGTTCCAGGTCCGACCTGAAACCAGTAAAACCCTTTTTAGCAAGATACTCAGTGACTGCATTCAATATTCCTTTTTTGAGCTTGGGATCCATAAAAAGAACAATATTTGTTTCTGTACGAACAAAAATACATAAAAATTTCTGGATATCGATCCCGGAATGCTGATAAATGCCTGCCAGACTTCCTGTTATTATTCGGTATCCTCATCCAGATTGACCGAAATGGGATCCTCGATCGTCATCAGGGGTGATGCTGATATTTCTTCAATATTCAGATTTCTGACAAGTATATTCAGTGCATCTTTTATTTCTCTGACTCTTTCCGGAGGCAGCTTGTCGAGTCTCTTCGAAAGTTGGTGCTGAAGCAATTGGGGTGAGGCATCAAGCAACTTTAATCCTTTGGATGTCAGGGAAATATGCACCGTCCGTTTATCACGCGGATTAGGCAGCCGGGCAACAAACCCTTTTAATTCGAGCCGGTCGATAATCCCCGACATAGTGCTGGAATTAAGATTCAGGTACTTTGCTATCTCCCCCTGCGTGGATCGCAGATCATCCTTTTTACCAAGATAATCGAGACACATAAGCTGAGGGATGCTTACTCCGTATTCTTTCTGGATTTTCTTCGACTCCAGGTTCAATGACCTGACGATCTTTCGGATATTGATGATTATTTCCGTGTATTCCAATTTGATAATTGTTTGTACAGGATAAAAATAAGAAATTTCACATTATAAATTATCGCAATTGTCCTTATTGTCAAATTGTCTTTATTGTCTGGTTAAGAGGTGTTACAGTGTTACGGTGTTACAGTGCTACGGTGTTAAGAGTGAAGTGTGAGGAGTGAGGCGTGAAGCGAAAAATGCCTCCAATTCTTGTTTCTCACCCTCCTTCACTTCGTTTACGCTTGCGCCGAAGCTCCAGCTTAGGCGCACGGTGGGTAAAACAGATCTCGCAGATTTTCAAGAAGATATGACTCAAAATAGGCTCTTATCTCATCCAGGAAAAATTCACGGTCGGGCAAATCCTCATTCTCTTCTGTTTCCTTGAAAGTTGAGAATCCTCTTTTCTTATAACTCCTTATTGCATGAGGATGGTCATTATTGCATGTGTGCAGCCAAACCCTTTTTACTCCAAATCTGAACGCCTTATCGACGGCGTGCGAGATCAGGTAGCCTCCAAGACCTTTTCCTGTGTATTGAGGAAGCAGTCCGATATATTTTATTTCCATTGCAGTATCATCACTTTTTTCCAGTTCGAAATATCCGGCAAGGCTTTTTCCCAAAAAGGCCAGGTATGTATAAACCTCCTTTGTTAGGAAATGCTCCTTCCAGTCCCTGGGCGTCCATGACAACCGGCTATACCATTCCCAGGGAAGGCCTACCCCCAGAAAAAACATATGATTGAAAAATGGATCATTGTTTACCTGTCTTATTTCCATTTTCTCCGAAAAGCCTTGCTTCGGAATAAATTCTTCACGTGAGGTGATCTCAAGGAATGTAGTGAATACTTTCTGCTTCATATTCCACTAGTTCTTTTCTTCGCGTATCCACTTTTCAGCTTTTTCAATCTCCATTTTCTTCTCTTCATCTATTGAGGGGAAATGAAGATTCAATGACTTGAGTTTTTCGGTAATGATCAGGCTTACCATCGCTCTCATAATATCTTTGTTGTCGGCCGGGATAACATACCACGGAGCATGGCGGGTAGATGTATTCCTCAACATTTGTTCATAGGCATTTTGGTATTGGTCCCAATACTTACGTTCACTGAAATCACTGAGGGATATTTTCCAGTTCTTCGAAGGGTCGTTTATCCGTTTTATAAACCTCTTTCTCTGTTCTTTCTTCGAAACATTGAGAAAAAATTTTAAAACCTGCACCCCGTTGTTAACAAAGTATTCCTCGAGGTTATTCATCTCACGGTACCTCTTAAGCCAGAAATGCTCTGTCACATCTTTTTCCGACTCGATGCCCGGTAATTTCTGGTTAAGTATTATTTCAGGGTGTACCCGAACCACCAGGACTTCTTCATAATATGACCGGTTGAAGATCCCAATCTGTCCTCTTTCGGGCATTTCCTTTATGCATCTCCATAAATAAGTGTGGTCAAGCTCTTCTTCCGAAGGTTTTTTGAAGCTTTTCACTTTACAACCCTGCGGGTTGACACCTGACATGACATGTTTGATCGTGCCGTCCTTGCCAGCAGCATCCATTGCCTGGAAAATTATCAGCAATGCGAATCTATCATAAGCATAAAGCTTTTCCTGTTGAAGAGCCAGTTGAGCCTTGTGTTCTTTCAGGGCACTTCTGGCCTGTTTTCTGTCTTCCTTACCCTTTCCGTACTTTGATGAAAAGTCCTTGAGACTTGCACTACTGTCTTCCGGAAATATAAATTGTTTAAAATCGATCATAGATTAGAATTTTTTGAGGGGCCAAATTACAAATTTATAATTCTGATATTCTGAATGTTGCGAGTCCGGATGAAAAATTTTTGAAAAAAAGTCGAAAATCAACAGGTATTTTTTCGCTTCCCGCCTATTAATGCAAAACAAAAAAGTTGCTTCATGGGACGGATATCATCAGCGGGAACAAAAAAGCTTATCAAAAGTGTAGCTGTGTTATTATATGTTCTCTTAACAGGGATCGTTGCTGCACAGTCGCCCGGGGATTACAGGTCGGCAGAAACGGGAAACTGGACAGATGCCTCAACGTGGGAGGTATACGATGGAACTTCATGGATATCCTCAACTGCTTATCCTGATAACAAAGATTCAGCAGTAACTGTACGGAGTGGTCATGTAGTAACTTTCAATTCTTCAAACATAAGCACAGGAAGACTTATTATTGAAGAGAGTGCCAAACTGTTTGCCAATAGTTCAGGGGTTTACAGGTACCTCTCGGTCTTTGAGGATATCGTTTGTAACGGCACTATTGGCAACGACACCATTGTAGACGGCATATGCCTGAAGCCTGAAGGTGATACTGTCAGCATTGGCGGCACCGGAAGCTGCAAGTTCAGGCGGATCAGGAAGGATGCCGACTCCAGCCTGATCACTGTATTCATGATCAACATGGTAGTTGAGGTCCATTATAACGGATCGGGTTATGCTGTATATAACAACAAGCCGGGCACATATCTCGACATTCACATCGAACCCGGTGCAGCGCTTGTACTTCATGCGAAAATGAACCTTCTCAGAAGTCATCTGACCTTAAACTCATCCCCATCCGGAACAGGCCAGCTTATCTGCCCCGAACTGGTCAATTCTGTGGGGATCAATACAGATGTAAAGCAATACATTGCCCATGACAACAATTGGCACTTCTTATCCTCCCCGGTGGAAAACCAGGTAATCCAGTATTTTTTCACACCCAGTCCGCCGGATAACAGTTTTGATTTCTACAAATGGGATGAAGGCCTGCCTGAGAATATCGCGTGGGTAAATATAAGAGACAGTTCAGGAGGTATAGACCCTGGTTTTGAGTATGAGTTCGTTGAGGGGAGGGGTTATCTAGTGGCCTATGATCCAGGCTGCAGTCTTGAAGTGGTGAAAATATTTCACGGCAGTATGCTGGATGGGAACCAGGCTATTGCGGTCACACAGACCAACAATAGCTGGAACCTGGTCGGTAATCCCTATCCCTGCGGGCTCGACTGGTCTTCTTCAGGGATCAATAAATCGTTGGTATCGGGACAGGCTGCATACTTCTGGGACCAGGAACTGAATGACGGTATTGGTGGTTATCGCACTCACAACGGGGAAACAGGGGTGCCTGCCTCAACCTCCCCGGTCATACCTCCCATGAATGGGTTTTTTGTTTTCGCGCTGGGCAGCGGAAGCATTGATATTGATATTTCAAATGACAATCCACAGGTAATATGTGGTCAGAACTTTTATAAAGAAGAATTCCTTTCCTGCGCGAATCTGCGCTTTGCGGTTGTTAGAGGGGATTATAAGGATGAGGCCGTCGCTGGTTTCGGCCCCTGGCATCACGACGGGTTCGAGGCTGCGGAAGATGCTCTGAAGCTCTTCAGGTCTCATCCGGAAGTCCCCGAAATCTATTCAATCACTGACGGAAGGGAGCTTGTCATTAATAAGTTATCCGACAATTATCCTGATATCTCTCTCGGGTATGTCACTCATTCGCCTGATTCCTTTGCATTGCAATTTTACGAGAGGGAAACAATTGACCGCAGGATCGATATCTGGCTTGAAGATAGCTATACAGGGTCGGTTGTTCCTGTCAGGAGGATAAAAGAATACAGGTTTTACAGCGAAGAGGGGATCTTTGATGACCGCTTCAGCCTGATCTTTAAAAAGCTTCCCAAAAAATCAAGCGGAGAGGGCTTGTCGACCCATATTTCGGTTTCACAAACCAACGGCGTTATCAAACTGGTAAATATAACTGACCTTGGCGGCACTCTTCTCGTACATGATTGCCTTGGAAAGGTTGTGAAAGTGATCGAATTAACCGGCATGTCAGGAGAAAGCCACTTAATAGATCTTCAACCGGGAGTGTACCTAATAAGCTTGTTATCGCAGGAAGGAAAGTTTACAGGAAAGTTTTTAATTCTCTGAAAAAGCTATAGTAATGAAAGCGGTAAGCAGCTTAATACTTGTGATGATGTTTCATTTCGTGGTATGCTCAGGCATTTCTGCGGCGCAGCCATCGTCCCCGCCACCGCCACCGGCTGGGCACGGTTTGAACGGGAACCAGTCGCCAGGTGGCATGGCTCCTCTGGGTGAAGGATTGGTGATACTCTTATCAATGGGGGCCGGGTATGCGCTTCGGAGGGTCCGAAAAGGAAAAAGGTGCCAGTAAAGGCACCTTTTTCATTAGTGGCTATTTAAGGAATTCCTATTTGAGGATGATCTTCCTGTAATCGGTAAAATCATCAGTAATGATCGACAAGATATAAATACCCGGTGAATAGCCGGTAACAGCAATAGAGTTGCTATTGGATGAATTCAGTTTTACATTGTTTTTTTCCAGCAGTATTTCACCTGACTGTGATGTCAGGCGGATATCGGCAGTTATCTCCATATCCTCAATCACCTCTATAATAAAGCTACCATAATTGGGGTTCGGGTAAACCCTGAGTTTTGATAATGACCCATATTCGCCAATACCGAGGGATGAATAAACCGTAACCTGGAACTGGTCAGAGGCCTCCCCATCGCCGCAATTGTTCGACGGGGTGACATCCAGGGTAACCACTCCGGTAAATTCAGGATCCCATTCTATGTTCACTGATGTCCCTTCCGCAGATATTGTTCCGGCGTTTTCCGGGATAATTGTCCAATTATAAGAGTCAGCATTTTCAGCTCCTTCGGTCGTAAAATCCGATGAGGCCACGGAATAAGTATCGATTTCTGAGGGACCATTGATTGCTTCCGGTTTTCCTGGCAATGGAAGCACTTCAATGGTTGTTTCAGCCGAACCAAAGCAACCATTCAAGTCTGTGTATTCATAGGTTATTACATGTTCACCAACACCGGCGGCAGAAGGATCAAACTCCCCTGCATCAACTCCAGGACCTGAATATACACCGCCTTCAGGAAGACCTCCTGCAAGCGTATATGTATCATCATTTATACAGAGTTGCCCCGGACCGGTAAGTGTAACTTCGGGCAGCATGTGTACTGTAATTGTACTAAAAGCTGTATCACTGCATCCGAATTCGTTTGCATAGACGTATCCTATTACAAAAGTACCTGTACCTGATACAGCGGGATCGAACATACCCTCTGAAACTCCTGTTCCGAAGTAATCACCTCCTTCAGGGGTCCCGCCTGTGAGCTCAATGGGGTCAGCATCTGCACAGAGTCCCATAAATTCAAGTAACAGCACTTCAGGGGTGGGATTTATAGTAAGCACTACTGTATCGGGGTCACTTTCACAGCCATCGGTAGTTTGTGTTGCATAATAAATGTATGTTCCTGGTTCAGATTGTCCTGTGGAGAAAGCCGGGCCTTCAAAAACAATATTTGTGAGTTCAGGGTCATCATACCATACTACGTTTTCTCCTTCGGCAATAAGATCCGGTACAAGGCTGCCAAAACATGCAACCTCATCTTCAGCAGAAGGCGGATCCGGAATAACATTCACTGTGATATATTCTTCTTTTATGATCAGGTCACTACCGGCATTATTGAAGACCTCAAGAGTAACACTGTACTTCCCTGGCTCATTATAAACTATGCCTTCCGGGTTCTGTGCTGTGGATGATTGAGGTTCCCCACCCGGGAACAACCAATCCCATGAGGTTGGTGAATTCTGCGAAAGGTCAGAAAAATCAATTGAAGAACCTGCGCATACCTCAGTTTCACTGGCTTCGAAATCGGCTGCAGGCGGGGAAGAGGGAAGAACTGTTATTGTTCCGACACGTTTATGCACAGGGGTACCATTAGGCCCTTTCCCGGTGATAGTTATATCATAGTCGCCCGGAGGAGCACCACCTGAGGCAGTTACTACGATCGGCAGGGATCCCGGCAGGTCATTCAGCGTAAATCCTTCGGGATAACTGAATGAAAGAGAGCCAGAAGGAGGCTGTTCTATGGTTGTATTGAACAATACAAGGTCGTCGTATAGTTTTACATCAGGCACGTTTGCGTAAATAGTATCGGAGGTGGTAATTGAAAGAACTTCCGGCTCAAGAGTCATGGCAAAATCCGGGAAATAGCCTACATAGCTGTCGAACTTGCCATCACGAAAGTCGGACCAGACCACCATAGAAACATTCTCATTGGAAACGATCCCGTTATAGTCACCCTGGTACCTGGGCGATCCGCCGCCGCCGCAGGTTGTACAATTAATGATCATCTCTTCATTCGAGACAGCCTGGTTCTGGGCAAACGACTCTCCCCCATCATCAGAATAGGTTGCATAGATCTTTGCATATTCACTCGCAGGGTCTTCCCTGGAGTCCATCCACTGGATATAAAGGCGGCCCGTTTCCTTGTCACACCAGATGGCTGGTGCAAACTGATGGTTATTCTGAGTAAAGAGGTCGTCGTTCACTCTTACAGCATCGGAGAATGATGTTCCGCCGTCGTCTGAATACCTGCACCAGATATCGGGCTTGTTGCCGCTTCCGGGAGGGTCGTTCTTAGCATATACCAGGTAGAGCCTGCCCCTGTAATCACCATAGCTGTTATCAGCAGCGATGAATGGGTAGGGCCTGGTCCTCATATTATTGACAGAATGTCTGCCTCCCGTAAACGTGCCAACATAACCCGAGAACTGCTGCGACGACATCTGGGTGAAGTTGTCACCGCCATCCAGTGAACGGTAAAAAGTATAGGTTGACGCAGTTGTACTGCCGCCGTTGGTTACAACATAGACCGATCCGCCCTGTACGTTCCCGTCAGGACCTACGCAAACCATCATCCCTGGGAGGCTCTGGGTAGGCATGCTGGCAGTCTGCTGCCAGGTTACACCGAAGTCTGTAGTCCTGGAAAAATTCCCGCCACCACTTGAGGTCATCACAGAGTAAACATAATTGGAATAAGGACCTCCGGTCTGGTCTGCTGCCATCCAGTTCTTATCCACTCCATTAATGGCTGTCACAGCCGGCCCCCATGTCTGGCCGCCGTCGGAGCTCACAGCAACTTTACAACCCTGTATGCTGGGCGAGCCGTACATATTTTCATAATAGAGGTTCCCAACACTATCGTAGGCGGAAAGCACATCTCCCCTTATAGTGGTGCCCCAGAACGGCTGGGTTTCTTCCCAGTCGTGACCGTCCATCGTATAATAAGAAGCATCCGTATTGAATACAGCAAAATAATGCCGCGGTTGATTGGGATTTTCTGCAATATGGCTTTCAGCAAAGTCGGTACCGAGGAAGAAGTTATCGTATCCGTCGATAGTAACCACCGTACTTGACCTGTTATCCCTTGATTGCCAGTTCTGGACAGAATCATTAACCCAGTCGGGCACCCGGTCGAAATGGGTATTATCTCCATTTTGCCCTGATAAAGGGTTGTTGAACGTAGAAACAAATAAAATTGTAGCGAAGAAAAGAATAATGCGAATAGATGTCTGATACATAATTATAAAGATTTGTTCATACAAAAATAACTGTATATTTCTGACCTACAAATTGAAAACTTCAATTAACTAGATTTTAACAGAGTCATATTCAAAAAATTTTAGTAAAAAACCATAACATTTTCTTAATGTGATAATGTAACAAGCTGTGCAGATTCACGTATATCATCTTATTACATATTAAGCCATCTCCCCTCGTAAAAATTCTTAATAAAAATTAATTAGCCATGAAAAGTCAATTACTTAAATACGCAGGTAATATACTTGGGGTCCTGGTCATAATGGTTATCAGCCCTGTTATTTACGGACAGGTATCTATAAACGACACCGGTGATCCTCCACATGAAAAAGCAATGCTTGACGTAGGGTCATCAACCCCAAAAGGAATTTTACTTATCAGAATGAATGAAAACGACAGGGAATCAATCACAGGAGCTCCTGAAGGACTGCTGGTATACGATTCAACCAACCATGCTTTCTTTTTCTGGAATAATGAAAGATGGGTGCAGTTTGAGGATGACGGAGTTTGGGAACTTGATACAATAAGTGGCTCGGGCAGGGTATTCCTGGTGGAATCATCTGATAGTGTGGGCATAGGGACCGATCAGCCCTCTGAAAAATTCCAGGTAGTCGGCAACATCTCTGCAAGCAATGACATCCGTTCGGGAGGGGATTCGGCGGTAAACTTCAAAAAAACGGCAACCGGTGATTCAATTGCAGGCGTAGACGGTTACGGATGGAGTCCGGGCGCTTTATCAGGCTGGACAGGATTTCCAGGTCTTGAGCCACAGAGTGCCCAAATTATAGATGAAATGGACGGACATAAGCATGTTGCTGAACTTACTGTGCAGGAAGGAAGCAGCGGGGGGCCGTCGGGAACTGATTTCTTTGTGGTATATCAGCCTTTTTTTGGCACCAATATAAGCTTTGAAACCTGGATAAGGCTTACCAGCCCGGGTTTATTGCTAGGATTGATAAAACCACCCCCAGGTGATCAGGAACCGCTTTATGTTGCTGCTTTCAGACCAGACTTTCAGAACGAATCGTACAGCTCAATGTATGTGGCAAGCCAGAACGACAGCGCACACCAGAATTTTGAACCTGTCGGGTCCCTTGCTGTGGATAGCTGGATCCATTTCCGGATCGACTGGGTTCAGGGAGAATACTGCAAGGCATGGATAAACGGAACCAAAATAGCTGATATTGAGGGCTCTACAGCAACTCCCGATGCATTCATCATCGGTGGCTTTGATACTACTTATTTCGACGGGTTAGGTATGTCGTCGGCCGGGTATGAACCCTACACGAATTTAGGGCCACAGAAAGTTTCAGGCAAGGTTGGGGTATTTGATGCTGTAATAGCAAAAGACTGGGCGAATTACTCCAATTTCCTTCCGACAACGGGTGGTACAATTACAGGAAACCTGCAAATGATAAAAAGCTTCAATCAAGCCGATACCAATAGTTCCGGAAGTGGGATATTGCTCTCTTTATCGGCACAGGATTCCATCGGTGAAAGAAACGGCTTGGAGATCAGATGCTCCTCATATGCATGGGAAGGCGAATCAAACTCCGATCAACAGATCCTGGCTGACGGATATCTGAATATAGGGACAGCTGATCCGGAAATGAACCTTGGCGTCAACCGCAGTTCAGACTTCTGGAATTCACCACATAATATCAATATCTGGGGAGATACCATAAGTTCGGGCAGGTCGACCTGGATGCAGGTATCGACGGGCCTGGATGAAACACTCACCAACAACGACCATGAGGTTAAGCAGCTAAATGATTCGGACAACAGCAATGCCGATACAATCGTAGCCCATTTCCAGTCAGGTGAAGACTATTCTTCATGGGCAAACCAACGGATGAAAATGACATCCGGCGAAGCCGAAAACAGGGTGTTCTGGATCGATACAGCAATTGTATCGGGTGATGTTTTTGTAATATTGGAAGAATGGTACTCATCGTGGGATCTTGCGGGTATAGCGCCCGTGGACGAATTCTCGGTACTTGGAAATGAGCTGTTTTCTTCAATAAATATAGAGTCGGGCTATCAGATCAATACCGACACCTCTTTTGCCCAAACCATTTTTGCCACTCATGACCTTCAGTTTAGCGCCCGGGAATTCAGGTTCTCATCAGGACCGACCGATTACCTGAAGATCAAACAAAACGGAGATATCTATATCCCTGACGGGATGCTGGGCATAGGAACTGAATTTCCAGGCTCTGATATCCATATCGAATCCAACTCCATGAACAGGGTCGGTATGCTGATGACTCACAGTAATACCGGAAGCGGGATCACTGACGGACTTTATCTTGAGCAATGGGAAGACACTGTCCAGATATCGAACAATCAAACCGGCCCTATGTATTTTAATACGGCAGGATATAAGAGGCTACTGTCACTTCAGGATGACGGGAACGTAGGGATAAATACGGATTCTTCTGAATACGCTTTCCAGGTTGTTATTAACAGTTCAAACCAGGGGCATGTAACAACCACCGGTGCCTGGTCGAACACCTCCGATCTCCGGTTCAAGAAAAACCTGCAACCCCTTGAACCTGTCCTGGAAAAAATGGAAAAGGCAAATCCTGTAAGGTTTACATGGAAATATAACAATATGAATGATATAGGGCTGATAGCGCAGGATGTTGAAAAAATATTCCCAGAGTTTGTCGACTCTGACAGTAATGGAAATAAAAGCCTGGCATACAGCCAGATAACAACAGTGCTTTGGCAGGCTATACTGGAGTTAAAACAGGAAGTTGAAACATTAAAAATTGAAAATCAAGAACTTAAAGATCAGATTGACCGTATAAAGTGATGTTATGCCGGATATTTATTCAGCATACCATCCTCCTTTCGGCATAAGCACCGCTTCCTCATATATGACCAGTCCCCTTTATTTATATTAAAGGGGCTGGTTTTTAATAATGACCTCAAATATAGTTTCAGCGTTTGGATAAAGCCCGGTATTGCCAATCGTACCGGCATTATTAACCGAACAGGAACTTCTGCATTCCGTTGCCATTTTTATTTAACAAACACTCTATATTCCCAGGGCTCAAGGGTGTGGCTGAAGTCAGAAACAACATCCGTGCTCTCGCCCGAGAAAAGATCGGTGTAAGTACCTGAATATTCCCCTGTTTCGATCATGATCCCATAAGATTGCGGAGAAAGGTTCAGAATAGCAAGTATCCTGTCCTCTTCATTTTCCCTTACAAAGGCCACCACTGATGAAGGAATATTAGTGCTCAGAAACTCCATGCTGCCGCCATATTCCCCATTCCAAAGGGCGCTGTTCTGCTTTTTCAGTTCGAGGAGGGTTTCATAAAAATCCTGGTATTCAAAATTGCCCCATTCAATTTCATCCTTTTCAAAAAACTCGAGCCGTTTGTCCATAGCAGCTTCCTGCCCGCTGTAGATCAGGGGCATTCCCGGGAGGGTCACCGAAAGGAGTGCAAAGGTTTTGGCGCCATCTCCCATTCTTTCAAAAACAGTCCCGTTCCAGGAGTTTTCATCATGATTGGAAGTAAATATCATCCTGTAGGCATCATCAGGGAAAAGAGTATCCTGCTTCATGTGGTAATAATTGAGTGTATCGGCCGGAGCCTTTCCCTGTGCGATCATATTCATCAAATGATGCAGTTCCCATGCATAGGTCATGTCAAAACCCACTTCATGGTGTTCCGGCACTTCCGATTCAGCAAGCATGAAAACCGGTTTCAACTCCCTGAGCTGGCTTATAGCATTATCCCAGAAATCCAATGGCACTTCCCCAGCAACATCGCACCGGTAGCCATCTATGCCGGCTTCAACTACCCAGAACTTCAGTGCATCGATCATTGCTTCACGCATTTCGGGATTGTCGTAATTGAGATCTGCAACGTCGGTCCAGTCGTATGGTGCCACGAAATTCCCATCTTCATCTCTCGTGTACCATTCGGGATGCTCCTCAATCCACCAGTTATCCCAGGCCGTATGGTTTGCGACCCAATCGAGGATAATCTTCATATCAAGATCGTGTATCTCATTAACAAGCGCCTTGAAATCCTCCATATCACCAAATTCCGGGTTAACCGCTTTATAATCTTTCACTGAATAATAACTGCCCAGATCACCCTTTCTTTTTTCGACCCCTATTGGGTGGATGGGCATCAGCCAGAGAATGTCAACGCCCATTTCCTTTAACCTGGGGAGGTGCTCGCTGAATGCCTCAAAAGTACCCTCAGGAGTATATTGCCTGATATTTACTTCATAAATGTTGGCATTTTTTGACCATTCAGGATGGACCGGTTCCTCTTCCCGGGCTTGATCTTCAGGTTCAGGACCCGCGCAGGAAAAAATAATGCTGACAAGGGCTATTCCCAATATTGAAAAAACCAGGTATGATTTTCGTGTGATAAACTTGTACATTGATTCCATTTTCAGTTTCTATTTTTTTTAACAAAGTGAATTATTTGCCTGATGTTATTATTTCGAAAGAATAGGGGGGTAAAGTGACCAACAGTTTGTCAGCATTGAGCTCATATGCATGACCAAAATGTCCTTCAGTCTTTTTCATTTCCAGGGCTCCGGGCAATACAATCTCAATTTCGATCTCGCTTCCATTATTGTTAAGCACCACCAGGGCTTCTTTTTCAAAGTATTTCCTGGCATAGCTGAATACCCCGTTTTGCTCATGCACTGTGATGAAATCCCCATAGACAAACTCGAGGTGTTGTCGCCGGAGTTTAGCCAGGTAGGCTGTTGTTTCCCTCGTTTCAAGCTCTTCTTCATTCAAGCCGGTGAAACGCATCATTCTTCGGTTATCAGGATCATTCCCTCCAGGCATCCCTATTTCATCGCCGTAATAGATCACAGGTATGCCGGGAACAGTCATATTGAAGGCTATGAGCAACCTTAATTTATTATAACCTGACGGATCACCAACACCAATATCCCTTGTCCAGCCGGCTAGTTTAGCATCCTCGTCGAATTTCAGGTCGCCCCCGGCATAGGAAACAAACCTGCCACGGTCCTGGTTACCGGTGATATTACCCATAAGGTGATGGTAGCCGTAGTAATCGAAGCTCTGCATCAGCCTGTCTTTCAGGATAGTAAAATCAACACCCCCCCTGGCTATGGTTGCCAGTGTTGCGTCGTAAACATTGAAATCGAACTGTGCATCGAGCATCCCTGAGCCCAGGTAACCGGATATCAGTCCCGGACTGCCATAGGTTTCGCCAATCTGGTATAGTTTCCTGTTTTCTTTTTCTACCACATTTTCTTTTAATTTTTTTGTAAGGGTCCTCCAGAACTTCAGAGGAATGTGCTTAGTGGCGTCATGCCTGAAACCGTCCATGCCATAAGTCTCTATCCAGTAAACTGCCGAATCGGAGAGCATTTCCGTCACTTCCGTGATCTCAAGGTTCAGGGTAGGCAGGAAAGTATCAAACCACGTGGTAAGCCGGTATTCATCCCATTTCTCGGTATTAAGTGAACCGTCGGGAAGGTACAGGTCTGTTTTCCATTCCGGGTTCTGCTTAATTACAGGATGTTCTTCATGAACATGGTTTGCGACAAAGTCGAGCAGAAAATTCATGTTGTTGGCATGGGTGGCATCCACCAGGTCCTGAAGATCTTCTGAAGTACCGAATCGGTAATCGACCTGTGTAAAAGAGACGGGCCAGTAACCGTGGTACCCTGAAAACTTTGATTCCGGTTCGGGCCAGAAACCATAGGCGCCTTCAACATTCTGCACAATAGGTGAGATCCAGATTGTATTCACACCAAGATCGCTAAAATACCCTTCTCCAACCTTTTGCAGCACGCCCTGAATATCACCGCCGTGGTAATCGGCAGGCGGCAGCACTTCTGGAATGTTGAGAGGATAATCATTTGTTGTATCGGCATTATAGAAACGGTCGACGAAAACATTGTAGATGATTGCAGAATGAAAATCGGTCCTTTGAAGATTGCCGGGCTCATCAAGCACTTTCCCGAATTCAAGGGGTATAAGTATGTCGTTCGACAGTCCGGAACTATTGTATGTCCAAACCCTGATATATGATCTCTTTACTTTTTCCGACTGACCGGGTATGGTGATCTCAATCTCTCCACCATCGTCAAGCTCAGCTATCTCGCTGTTCAGGAGATAGTTTTGCCAGAAAGCTATCACCGCGTCAGCATCATTTTCCACTTCAATCTCAATTTCATCCCTGTTTTTTTCGTCAGTATAGATAAAGGGTGGTTCAGCTCCTTTCTCCTCCCCGACTATGAGCACTGAATTGAAACCTCCCGCATTGTTACTGATGGAGTCAGGGTTTGTAGGGTCAAGCTGCTGTATGCCATCCAGAACAACCTGGTACTGGTACCTGCCCCTGTCGAGATAGAGGGTTATCTTCCATAACCCTTCCTCTTCGGTAAGTTGAGTCCGGGCATCTGTCCAGCCGTTGAACTCCCCGGCCAGGCCTATGGTACCATAATCCTTTCCCTCCGGATCGAAAACAAACTCATATTTCATCTTTTTCGATTTCATCACCGGGACTGAAAATTTCCCTTTGGAAGTATAGACTTCCATCACATCCATAGGTGCAAAATCAACAGGCTGCCGGTAAAATATCCTTGATTTATCTTTCCCGGTTTCAATCTTCTCCCCGGCTATGAATACCGAATCAATTATTGAGGGGTTTGTTACATAATCTGAAAGAAAGATCTCGGTTTTACCCAGATCGAGTATAACGGGTGATGCCAGTCCGGCAACAGGATCTTGTTCCGGAAATGTCTGCATTTTCTCTTCTCCACAGGAAAGAAGAAAAACAACTAAAAATAAGGGTAAGAATTTCTTCATATGAAAAGAATTGGACCGGGCATAAAAGACCAGAAGAAAAACCCGGGACTGTTACGGATAACAGGCAAATATACGAAAGAAGATTTATTTTTTCATAATCAGGATGTCATCTGGAAGACATCTGGAAGACATCTGGAAGACATCTGGAAGACATCTGGAAGA
>CAZXWD010000029.1:0-22200 GCA_964644135.1 uncultured Bacteroidales bacterium
TGATGCCCGATATGATCGAGGTGGGAAGCTTCATCGGCCTTGCCGCCATGACCCAATCAGACATCCTGATAAAGAATGTACAGCTCGAAACACTGGGGCTGATACCGGAAGTATTCAGAAGGCTTGGGATCAATATCATTCAGAAAGGCAACGACATTAAGATCCCCGAACACAGCGAATACTACGTGGAGACTTTCATGGACGGCTCGATCATGACCGTTGCCGACGCTCCATGGCCGGGCTTTACCCCCGACCTGATAAGCATAGTCCTTGTAGTTGCCACCCAGGCAAAAGGCAGTGTCCTTGTACATCAGAAAATGTTCGAAAGCAGGTTGTTCTTTGTCGACAAGCTGATCGATATGGGTGCCCAGATCATTCTCTGCGACCCC
The DNA here is from genome assembly GCA_964644135.1 of uncultured Bacteroidales bacterium. Taxonomy (GTDB): domain Bacteria; phylum Bacteroidota; class Bacteroidia; order Bacteroidales; family JAGOPY01; genus CAZMOK01. The sequence continues at coordinate 390 of CAZXWD010000029.1, forward strand.
CACCGGGCAACGGTCATTGGCCTCAACCGCCAGCATCTCCTGAGAGGGATCGAAATGGTCTCGCCCGACATACGCGCCGGTGTTGCCCTGCTGATAGCAGCCCTTTCGGCCGAAGGCCAGAGCATTATCCACAATATTGAACAGATAGACCGCGGTTACCAGAAAATAGATGAAAGATTAAGGAATATCGGTGCAGAGATTACCCGTCTGTGACCTGCATCTACCCTTCATTCCAGTTTTTTCAGTTCTTCCGACAGTTCATCCAGGCCACCCGGTTTGGCAATTATTTCCAGCTCATCATCCACAAGAAAGAGTGTAGGTGTGGCATAGACATAATACTCTGTGACCGTTTTTCCGTCCCATCCCTTTAGCTCGGCAACATTGGGCCAGTCGACCTGCTTATCTTCCACAGCTTTCAGCCAGTCTTTTCTGCTGTTATCAACAGATACCCCCACAAATTCCACTTTGCTGCCATATTCATCGTACAGCTCATTGAGCCCGGGCATCATATCACCACAATGAGGGCACCAGCTCGACCAGAAGACAAGGAGGGTGTAATCCTTTTCGAGGGCTGATAAGCGCAAAGGCACTCCCTCTGTATCCTTCAATTCAAAATCCGGCACTTTCTTCCCCCTGGCCATTTTCTTGAACCCTTCAATGCGGAACTTTAGCTTTTCCTGCTCCTGGTCACTGACGCAAGTGTTATCAAGCACATAATTCTCTACAAGATGCGTCATCACCTTTTCAAAGCCATACATCTGGAATCCGTCGATCAGGTAATTTATGACCACCTCCTGCATCGATGGGTTTCCGGAGCACCATTCCATTAAGGCATCCACCCCGGCAATGAATTCTTTTTCCTGCGACTCCCTTGAAGTCCCCGGCATCACATAAAGTGAGAGATAATCGATGATCCTGACAGGCAGTACAGGGGTACGGATCATAACAGTATCACTGCTGCTTACGTTGTCGAAATAATGTTTCTTGTAAAAATCCCTCAGATCGGGGTCCATTTCCCTCACCTCCAGATCGGGAAGTTGATCCCATCGTATAATGACCGGCGCAACGGAGATCCCTTCGATCTGGAAGACTGAATCGAGATATGAAGTGTACTCTTTCTCCAGCTTTAAGTATTCCTTTTCTGCTACCTGGTAGAAATCCTCGCCCGGAGGGTAATACATCACAATCTGTTCAAGAAGCGACAATCTGTTGCCATAACTGTTCTTTGTAGTTACATAATCGTAAAAAACCTTGTTTTCCAATGATCCATGAACCTTTATCGAATCGAGCCAGAAATGCCTGTTCACGCTTATACTCACATCCTCATTGTAGAAGATCACATCAAGACCCTGGTTCCTGTTTACCTCAAGGCGGTACATTCCCGGCTGATAAGCCAGGCCCATTTTGAAGGTGCCCTTTCCATGCTCATCGAGTACCAGGGAATCAACTCTCATTCTGTCATGTCCGTAGTACTCCACCAGGTAAATATCCGTACCGCTGAGCCCGTCAACCTGCAGATCGATTTCATAATCATCCCGGTCCTGGGCTGTAAGAGATGATGAGGCCGAAAATATCAGCAATAGAATAAGGATCAATATACCTGGCCTTGCATTATCAATCAATAATACTTTGTTGGTCATCGCTATTTAATAAAGATGGTTTTTACATTTACGAATTCGCGGATGCCCTGCTTCGACAATTCCCTGCCATACCCTGACCTCTTGGTGCCCCCGAATGGCAGTCGTGGATCAGATTTTACCAGCTCATTGATAAACACGGCACCGTCTTCTATTTCTTTTGCAAGACTTTCGCCCTTTTCAATATCTTCAGTGAATATTGTTGCCCCCAGTCCGAAAGTTGTGTCATTCGCCATTATGACAGCCTCCTTTTCATCGCTGACAACGCAAATGGAAAGGACAGGTCCGAAAACCTCCTCGTCCATCACGGGCATTCCGGGCCTGGCACCTGTCAGCACTGCAGGCGCAATGAAACAGCCTGTCCGGTCACCTCCCGTTATGAGCCCGGCCCCCATCTCAACCGATCTTTTAAGTTGCTTTTCCACTTCGATTGCCTGCTTTTCAGATGAAAGTGGTCCTATGTCGGTAACAGGGTCCGTAGGATCACCAACTACCAGCGCCTTCACTTCGGTTACGATCCTTTTCCTGAACTCTTCGAAGACATTCTTACTGACAATGAATCTTTTGGCTGCAATACAGCTCTGCCCGGTGTTCATCATCCTTGCCTTCACCCCGGTTTCAACCGCCATGTCCAGGTCGGCGTCGTCAAGTACAATGAAAGCATTACTGCCGCCAAGCTCGAGCAGTGATTTCTTTATATTTTGTGATGCTTTAACTGCCACATCAATGCCTGCAGCCTCACTTCCTGTGAGGCTTACAGCTTTAACTGCCGGGTTGTCGATTATACTTGCCACCTGGCTGCCCGACACAGGGATATTCTGAAAAACGGATGGGGGAAGGCCTGATTCCAGCATCAGGTTTTCAATGGCCGAAGCACATCCCTGCACATTTGATGCATGCTTAAGCAGCGAAGTGTTCCCGGCCATGAGTGTGGGGGCCAAAAACCTGAATACCTGCCAGAAGGGAAAATTCCAGGGCATTACGGCAAGTATGGTGCCAAGGGGCTCATAAACTATGTAACTTTTTGAAGCATCAGTTCCGATCACCTCCTTCTCAAGGTATTTCTCCCCGTTTTCGGCATAATACCGGCAGACCCAGGCGCATTTAAGCACTTCGGCCTCTGCCTCACCAATGGGTTTTCCCATTTCTGCCGTGATCAGGCCGGCATATTCGTCTTTCTTCTTTTCGAGTATCCCGGAAGCGTTCAGAAGCATTTCCTTCCTCGTTTCAAAAGATGACTTTTTCCAGGTCCTGAAAACTCCATCAGACCTTTCAATTGCCTGCTGCACTTCTTCCGGCTCCCATTCCCGATGTTCTCTTATTATCTCCCCGTTATAAGGATTTATGCTTTTCAGTGCCATAGTGCAAAGGTAAGAATAGAGTTGAGATCTGAGAGTTGAGTGTTGAGATGGGCCGGGAGTTTTTTTAAATTCTTAATTTCGCAGGCCAAAAAACTGCCATTCTGTCCTTAAAGATCAAATGGCAAATTATTTGTTAACTAATACCCGTTTAGTAAGAATCAATATCAAGAATGATGGAAGAAGAAAGAAATAAGGAAAAGGAACAGGAAACATCTGGTAAAACAACGAAGGGCAATAAAACATCAGAAAAAAAGAAGGCTGACTCAAAACAAGATAAGAAGGAAGAAAAACTGCAGGAAAGGATCAAAGAACTTGAGGATGAGGTCCGTGAATCGAAAGACAAGTACCTCAGGATCTATTCGGAGTTCGACAATTACAGGAAAAGGACCCTCAGGGAAAAGGTCGAGCTGAGCAAAACCGCGTCAGAGGAGGTCATTGCTGACCTTCTGCCCGTAATGGATGATTTTGAAAGGGCCATCAAGTCGATGGAGGAGCAGGAAACGCCGGAAACAGATGGCATAATACTGATATACAATAAACTGAAAAACATTCTTGAACAAAAAGGCCTCAGAAGCATTGAGGCTATGGGGCAACCCTTTGATGTGGATTACCATGAAGCCGTCACTAATATCCCGGCCCCTTCCGGCGACCTGAAAGGAAAGGTAGTTGATGTGATCGAAAAGGGCTACCTCCTCAACGACAAAGTGATCAGGTACTCCAAAGTAGTTGTGGGGCAATAATTAAAAAAGTAATATGTAAGCTGCTGGCTATTACCTTCCAAAAGCTCACAGCCAAAAGCTAACAATATCATAATGACAAAAAGAGACTATTACGAGATACTGGATGTTTCTAAAAATGCTTCGGAAGCAGAGATCAAGAAAGCCTACCGGAAGATGGCCCTGAAGTACCATCCGGATAAAAATCCCGATGACCCCGAGGCTGAGACAAAATTCAAGGAAGCAGCAGAGGCCTATGAAGTATTGAGAGACAGTGATAAGCGCTCAAGGTACGACAGGTTTGGACACGAAGGTGTGAAAGGTATGCCCGGAGGCGGGTTCAACATGACCATGGATGACATCTTCAGCAACTTCGGGGATGTTTTCGGAGATGCATTCGGGGGCGCCTTTGGTGATGCATTTGGTTTTGGCGGAACAAGGACCAGGGGCAGAAGGCGTGTCAACCGGGGCTCCAATATCAGGGTGAAGGTAAAGCTTACCCTTGAGGAAATTGCACGGGGAGTTGAGAAGAAGCTGAAAGTAAGCAAGTATGTCCCCTGTGAAACCTGCAGCGGCACCGGTGCCAGGGACGGTTCTTCGTACAGTACCTGTTCCACCTGTCACGGGTCGGGCCAGGTAACAAGGGTCACCAACACTTTCCTGGGGCAAATGCAAACTACATCCCCATGTCCGTCGTGTGGTGGCGAAGGCCAGACCATTTCGGCGAAATGTCCCGATTGCGCGGGCAATGGTATTGTGAAAGGGAGTGAGGTCATCAGTATCAAAATACCTGCCGGTGTTCAGGAGGGAATGCAGCTCTCCCTTTCAGGCAAAGGGAACGCGGGCGCACGTGGTGGCATTCCGGGCGATCTTATTGTCCTTATCGAAGAAGTTGAACATGACAACCTTATAAGGGATGGTCAAAACCTGCTTTACGAGCAGTACATTAGTTTGCCTGATGCTGCCCTGGGTACAGGGATCGATGTCCCCACCCTTGACGGCAAGGCAAGGATCAAGGTGCCGGCAGGTACGCAAAGCGGAAAAGTATTCAGGCTAAGAGGCAAGGGGCTGCCCGACATAAACAGTTACGGAACCGGCGACCTGCTGGTGAACATAAATATCTGGACACCCAAAAACCTCACTGCAGAAGAGCAGAAGATCATGGAAAAGCTAAAAGAATCGGAGAATTTCATTCCCAGTCCTTCAAAGAGGGACAAGAATTTCTTTGACCGCATGAAAGAATTTTTCAGTAATTGAAATAACTTAATCTGTTCAAATGAACTTGCTGGAAACCTGGCAGATCAATAAAAACTTTTCGGGGCATCAGGCTCTCACCGATGTGTCGATAGAAGTACCTGAAGGAAGTATTTTCGGGTTGCTGGGGCCCAATGGTGCCGGCAAGACCACCCTTATCAGGATCATCAATATGATAACCGCCCCTGACGACGGTAAATTGCTCTTCGAAGGCAAGCGTATGAGGCGAAGCGATATTGACAGGATAGGCTACCTGCCCGAAGAGAGGGGGCTTTACAAGAAAATGAAGGTCGGCGAACAGGCCCTTTACCTTGCCCAGCTCAAAGGCCTTTCCAGGCATGAAGCTAACCTCAGGCTGAAAGAGTGGTTCGATAAGTTCGATATACTGGGATGGTGGAACAAGAAAGTTGAAGAACTTTCGAAAGGGATGCAGCAGAAAGTACAGTTCATCGTCACTATAATCCACAAGCCGAAGCTCCTGATCTTTGATGAACCTTTCAGCGGTTTCGACCCCATCAACGTGAACCTGCTGAAAAAAGAGATCCTTAAGCTCAGAGATGAAGGCGCCACCATCATCTTCTCAACACATAATATGGATTCGGTGGAGGAACTTTGCGATGAAATTGCCCTTATAAACCGCTCCAAGACCATTTTGAGGGGGGACGTCACCAGCATCAAGAAAGAATACAAAAGCGACAACTACCTGATCGAATTCTCAGGTGCAGAGAGCCTCAACCCTTACCTCGACCGGGAATTTACCATACTGGAAGAAAAAAGGGCCAACGGCCATGCCACTGCATTAGTGAAATTAGGGTCCGGGGCAAAGGCAAACGATATGCTGACTGCCATAATGCCCTACGTGCATATTCATTCTTTTGAAGAAAAGCTGCCCACCATGAACGACATCTTTATAACAAAAGTCAGGGAGGACGCATAATGAGCAAAACAAGCCTTGTTATAAAGAGAGAATACCTGACCCGCGTCAAGAAAAAGTCGTTCATAATAATGACCTTCCTGGGGCCCATCCTTATGGCCTCTGTCTGGATCATCCCCTTTCTCCTGATGACCCAGTCGGAAGGGACCAAGGTGATCGAAGTACTCGATGAAACAGGTATCTTCATCGATCAGTTCGAAAACACCGACGACATACAATTTGTCTACGTTTTTGAGGACCTGCGGACTGCCAGGGAAAACCTGGCTGATAACGAAAACTTCGGGATCCTCCATATTCCGAAACGGGAATATGCCCTTCCGAAGGAGGCTATACTCTACTCGAACGGGAATCCCGGCCTGAGCATGAAAACCTATATACAAAGCTCGATCAACAAGATCATTGAGAACAAAAAGTTACTGGACGTCTATGGTATCGATAGCCAGGAGCTTGCATCAGTGAAGGGAAACATGCAACTTTCGGTCAAGGACCTGGAAACCGATAAAGAATCATTTACCGAAGCAAGCTGGGCAGTGGGTTTTGTAGCCGGCTTCCTGATTTACATGTTCATCTTCATGTACGGCTCACAGGTAATGAGGGGAGTGATCGAAGAAAAGACAAGCAGGATAGTCGAAGTGATCGTTTCTTCTGTCAAGCCCGTGCAGTTGATGGCCGGGAAGATCATCGGCATTGCACTGGTTGGCCTTACCCAGTTCTTTCTGTGGATCATACTGACCCTAACAATAATAGGAGCTTTTTCGGTAGCCTATTCCTCTCAGCTCGAGAAGATAAGCTCAACTTCAACGCTCAGCAGCCCCGGACAGCTTTTCCCGGCTGAATCGATGAACGGGCAGCTCGATGAATCTACTTTCAATATTGAAGACAGCGAACAGCTTGCCAAATTTATGGAGATCTTTTCGTCCATAAATTTCGGACTGATAATAATTACATTCCTGTTTTATTTCATAGGCGGCTACCTTCTTTACGGTTCACTTTTTGCAGCCATAGGCTCTGCAGTAGACAGCGAGGCAGACACCCAGCAGTTCATGTTCCCGGTAACCATCCCACTGGTGCTGTCGATCATAGTCGGGCTGTCATTCGTGCTGAACAATCCCGACGGGCAGGTGGCCTGGTGGTTCTCGGTGATCCCCTTCACCAGCCCGGTGGTTATGATGATCAGGATACCTTTCGGCATTAACCTGTATACAGACCTTCTACCTTCCATTGCTTTCCTGGTAGCAGGATTTTTATTCACCACCTGGCTTGCGGCAAAGATCTATCGCACAGGCATCCTGATGTACGGAAAGAAAGTGAGTTACAAGGAGCTTTGGAAGTGGATAAAATATCAGTAGAAATTTCATGCTTACCTCAAAATATCCATCGTTATATCAAATAAATACCCGCGTCTGGCTCAGGGAGAAATGGGGGCCTGAAGCCACGTTAAAGGATATTCCTGATGAGGAGCTGGACGAACTTGCCGGGAAAGGATTCGATTGGATTTACCTGCTGAGCGTATGGCAGACCGGGGAAGCCGGAAAGGAAATGTCGAGAAAGAACCCTCAGTGGACCAGTTCTTACCGGGAAGGGCTCCCCGACCTTAAAGAAGAAGACATTTGCGGCTCGGGCTTTGCCATAACTGCCTATGAACTTAATAATATGCTTGGAGAGCCTGGTGAACTGGTTTCACTGAAAGAGAGGCTTAACGCGAGAGGCATGAGGCTCATGCTCGATTTTGTGCCCAACCATGTGGCCCTCGACCACCCATGGACAAGGGAGCACCCGGAGTATTTCATCAGCGGCTCTGAAAAAGACCTGGAGGTGCACCCCGACAATTTTACCAGGCTTGGGAAACATCCGGAAAAGCCTGTTTTTGCTTATGGAAGGGATCCCTATTTCAGTGGCTGGGTAGATACGCTTCAACTCAATTATGGTGATGCCGGACTTCGCAAAGCGATGTTGGAAGAGTTAATGAGCATTTCTGAACTATGTGACGGATTGAGGGTTGACATGGCAATGCTCATTACCCAAGGTGTATTCAAAAAAACATGGGGTATCGATATCCCTCCCTTCTGGCCGCAGGCCATTGAAAAAGTCAAAGGAATTAAAAAGGATTTTACTTTTCTGGGTGAAGTGTACTGGGACATGGAATGGGAAATGCAGCAGCAGGGATTTGATTTCACCTACGATAAAAGGCTTTATGACAGGTTGCTTAACAAGCAGGCCACTCCTGTGCGACTTCACCTGAGGGCAGCGCCGGATTTCCAGGACAAACTTTGCAGGTTCCTTGAAAACCATGATGAAAAAAGGGCCGCAAAAGAATTTGACAATGAGGTGCATTTCGCTGCCGCCGTCATAACATATCTCACACCGGGCATGAGGTTCTTCCACCAGGGTCAACCGGAAGGCTGGAAAAGCAAACTTTCGGTACATCTTTGCCGGCGCAGGATTGAAAAGGGAGATCGCGACATAAAAGGATTTTATGATAGCCTTTTGAACCTTTTGAAAAACGGCCTATTCAGGAACGGAAAGTGGAAACTGCTTGATATCCGGGAAAAGGATGGCCGGGAAATCACAGAACCATCCCTGATTGCATTTGAATGGTCAGAAAACGGGGAGAGGGCCGTTGTGGCTGTGAACTACAGCCCGGAAAAAGTTAGCGGTCAACTCGAACTGAAAGAAAAAGAAGGAGCAGGAGCAGGAATAGGATTAGGATTAGGAATAGGAGTAGGAGTAGGAATAGGAATAGGAGAAGGAATAGGAGGAAAGGGTGAGGATAATACAGAAGTGGTTGTTAAGGATGGGAAAATGGAGGTGCAGCTTGAACCCTGGGGGATCAAAATATTCAGCATAAAACAATAATATCCTGAGCCTTAATAGTGAAAGGTTCTCTCCGACTTTTGAAAATGGCTCAAGGGACTAGTTGAAAAGCTTAGCCCATTCCCTTTTCACGCGGTTTTTCCAATCGCCCTTGTGATAAAGATAACTGGCAATGAGCGGCAGAACAGATGTAGCCTCTGCATAAACCATCTGTTCGTAAACAGTATCCACTTTTCCCCACGAAGCAGCCTCCTTGAGTGTTGAGCTTGAACAGGCGCCGTCCCTCACATCTGCAACGGTTATCTGAACGGCGTATTTATGCATGGGAACGTCCTTCCCAAGTATTTCGGCACAAATCACTGTATCCTGGATGAAGTTTTTCGGTACTCCCCCGCCTATCATGAATATGCCCGTAGTGCCGGCCTCCATTTTGATCATTGTCAATTCACGGAAGTCGGCCACTGAATCTATGGTCATATGGTTATCCGGGCGGTCCCACTGGTGCTTGACCAGCCCGAAACCGGCGCTGCTATCGGTAAACGCAGGACAGAAAATTGGTACGTTGTTTTCATAGCAGGCCTGTACCAGGCTGTCTTTTTTCTTTGCGTGGGTTGTCAGGTACCTTCCCATTTCCCGGATGAACTCACGTGATGAATAGGCACGAGGCTCAAGTGAATCGGCAATTTCTTTTACCGCCATGTCGCAGGCCTGTAATTCCTCCTCATCGATATAAGTGTCGTAGATCCTGTCGATATAGTTATCACGGAGCATTTTATCGTCTATGCTGGGTGTACCCCTGTAATGTTTGTATCCCAGTGCCTCAAAAAAATCCATGTCAACAATGGATGCACCGGTGGCCACAATGGCATCCACCATGTTATTTTTAACCAGGTCTACGTAAACCTGCATGCAACCCCCGGCGCTTGTACTGCCGGCAAGGGTAAGGATTACGGAACAATCCCCGTCGTTTATCATCCTGTCGTAAATATCTGCAGCAGAGGCTGTTTCACGTGATGTAAACGACATCTTACGCATCGAGTCGATTATAGGTGTGGAATCAAATGACTTGATATCCACATGCTCGATGGTTTCTTTCAAAAGATCTTTCTTATCCATTTTTTATTGTTTTTTAATCTTTAACTGATAACTGATAATCCCGATATCGCTTCGCTCATGCGGGACGTCGCTTCGCTCCGCTGATAACTGATAACTGGCAATTACTTAAACCTGTAGCTTATTACCTGGTAAATTAGTTTTGCCGCAAGGAAATCAGGGGCCCTGTTACCCGGATCCGGTGCCAGTTCCACCACATCGAAACCTACTACCTTTCTTTTGTCTATTACTTTCCTGACCAGGTTGAGGACTTCATAATAAGTCAGCCCGCCCGGTTCGGGAGTTCCGGTTGAAGGCATGTAAGCTGGGTCGAGCCCGTCGAGGTCAATTGTAACATACACATTACCGGTCAGTTGCTCAACAACCCTTTCCATCCATTCCGGGTCCTTTCCTGCAATTTCAGATGCAAAGAAAATCTTTCCCGGTTGTATATACTTCTTCTCCGAAGCATCCATACTCCTGATACCCACCTGCACATAAGGACAGAGCTCCCTGACCCTTGCCATCACGCAGGCGTGGTTGTACCGGCTGCCAAGGTATTCATCCCTCAGGTCGGTATGGGCATCAATCTGCAAGACCGAAAGATCATCAACCTTTTCTGAAAAAGCCTTCACCGATCCTATCGTCACCGAATGTTCACCGCCCAGCAAAACAGGGAATTTATCTTTTTCAAGCAAATCATTCATCCTCTCATAAACTTCATCCGACATCCTTTCAGGTGATGAAGCTTCTGTAACAGCTTCGGCAGTGTGGATGCCTTTCAGGTAAACCTCACTGTTGGTCTCGATATCGTAGACTTCCATGTTGGCAGAGGCCTCGACAATAGCTCCCGGTCCTTTATCGGCGCCCTTGCCCCAGGTGCTGGTGCCATCATAAGGGACCGGCAGGATCACGATCTGCGAAACATTGAATCCGGTATACTCCACCGGTAGATCACCGAAATTGTTCATTGTTAATTGTTCATTGTTAATTAATATCCAAGTATCTTCAGCATCGACTTGTAGCTCTGTTCCTTGGCAAAGAGCTTTGTAGTGTATTCACCATCTTCATCCCGGTCGATAATTATGTGTTTTGGGGCGGGTATCAGGCAATGTTGTATACCACCATAGCCTCCGACCGATTCCTGGTAGGCCCCGGTATGGAAAAGGCCAATATATTGTGGCTCATCGGGTTTCAATTTTGGAAGGAAAATGGCATTACTGTGAGCTTCCGAATTGTAATAATCTTCACTGTCGCAGGTAAGCCCTCCCAGGAACACCCTTTCATACTCATTGTCCCAATTGTTGACGGCCAGCATGATAAATCGCTGGTTCAGCGCCCATGTATCGGGCAGGGTGGTCATGAAAGAGCTGTCGATCATATTCCAGAGCTCACGGTCGTTCTGTCTTTTCTGATCGATAATGGAATAAAGGACTGCTCCGCTTTCCCCAACGGTGAACGATCCGAATTCGGTAAATATATCAGGTATAGGGGTGTTATTCTGATCGCATATACGCTTAACCTGGAATATGATCTCTTCGGCCATGTACTCGTATTCGAAATCGAAGTTGAGTGAATTCTTGACCGGAAAGCCTCCCCCTATGTTCAGTGAATCCAGCTCAGGACACACTTTTTTGAGTTCGCAATACACTGTAACACACTTTGTGAGCTCATTCCAGTAATAGGCTGTATCTCTTATCCCCGTATTGATAAAGAAATGAAGCATCTTAAGATCAAACTTATCTTCTCCCTTTATCTTTTCGAGGTAATAAGGCACCACATCATTATACCTGATACCAAGCCTGGAAGTATAAAACTCAAACCGGGGCTCCTCTTCCGAAGCAATCCGTATCCCCACTTTAACCTTGTTCTTAACCCTCCCCTTGTATTTATCAAGCTCGAACAGGTTATCCAGCACAGGAACAAGGTTGCTGAACCCGTCATTCACTAATTGAATGATATTTTCGATGTACTGCGGCCTTTTGAAACCGTTACAGATGATATAACGGTCCTTGCCTATGCGGTCTTCATCATATAGGGCCTGTACTATATTTATATCGAAAGCTGACGAAGTTTCGATATGGATATCGTTTTTCAGGGCCTCGTCAAGCACAAAGGAGAAATGGGAACTCTTTGTGCAATAACAATAATGATAATCAGCCTGGTAATCTACCTTTGCCATGGCTACATTGAACATGCGCTTTGCCTTTTGGATCTGCTCCGAAATACGCGGCAGGTAAGTTAGTTTAACCGGTGTGCCATACTGCTTGATGATATCCATCAATGGTATATCATTGAAGTATAGTTCATTATCAACGACTTTGAATTCGTCGGAAGGGAAATCAAAAGTCTGTTCTATCAGGTCGGAATATCTGGTTTTCATGGCAATAGTCGTTGGTTCAAAAAAGCTGACAAATTTACTCCAATTCTTCTCGCATTGTATCCATTTTTGAAAGAATATTTACTGGTTCCGGCAAAATTATTTCAAGTAATCAGTTTACAATGTAATACTTTTGCTGATCCGGCTCACACGGATCTGATAAAAGAAGAAAAACTGAAAGATTTCGTTCCTTTCCTGGTCCGGCTCGTCCAACGAACTTATTAACGGGTTCGGGTATCGTACGATAAAGCTCATAAAGTTGACCAAATATGCTGAAATCGTTGATTTTCTTTGAGAAATGGCACTAATTATTTTTGCGCGTCCAATTGGTTTATTCAAATAATATACTAATTTTGCACCCTCAAATTTGAAACTGATTTCTAAATCCATAATGTATGCAAAGTCGAGGAGCGATTAAGTTTTTTGCGATAGTATTTGCTCTCGTTTGTTTATTTCAGTTATCATTTACCTTTTTCAGCGCGAAAATAGAAAGTGATGCCAGGGGCTATTCCCGGAATGAACAAACAGAAAAAGAAGCCAACAGGCTTGCCGACGGCGATCCTGCGCTGGAATCTTATTACACTGACTCTATCGCACGCGCAAAGTATAACTATTACCTGGATTCCATGTCGAACCAGGTGGTTTATAACATCCTGGTCAAGAAATATACTTACAAGGAAGTAAAAGAAAGGGAGATCAATCTTGGTCTCGACCTGAAGGGTGGAATGAATGTTACCCTTGAAGTATCAGTTGGTGATATTGTGAAGGCACTGGCAGGGCCGAACTCAGTAAACCCGCTTTTCCAGCAGGCAATGCAACGTGCCTACCAGAAACAAAGGGAAAGCCAGGCCGACTTTGTTACGCTCTTTGGCGAAGCCTTCGAAGAGATCGATCCCAATGCCAAGCTGGCAACAATATTCAACACTGTAGAACTGAAAGAACAGATCAGCTACAACTCCACCAATGAGGAAGTGCTTTCGGTCATCAGGGATGAAACAAGCTCTGCTTTTGACAGGACCTTCAATATCCTCAGGACAAGGATCGACCGCTTTGGTGTAGCGCAGCCTAACGTCCAGAAACTTTCTGCTTCCAACCGTATATCAGTTGAACTTCCCGGTATCAAAGACCCGGCGCGAGTGAGGAAGCTCCTGCAGGGTACTGCAAAGCTTGAATTCTGGGAAACTTATACTTATGAGGAAGTTTACAACTACTTTATAGAAGCCAATGAAAGGCTCAGGCAAATAAAAAGCACAGAAGAAACCATTGAAAAAGAGGAGGCTGATGCTGAGCCAACGGAACCTGAAACCGCTGAAGAAACTGCAGATGAGACCGGTGATGACCTGATCGCGCAGCTCGATGAGCAGGAACAGGATACTGCTGAAACAGGTGAATCGCTCATCGATCAGCTTGAAGGTGATACCACCGACCTTGCAGGGCAGGATCTTTCTTTTGAAGAATATGCGAAAGAAAACCCTCTCAATGCATATCTTAATCCGGCCTATTACCAGGGTGACGACGGACAGTATTATCCCGGTAACACTGCCGCAGTTGGTTTTGCCGCTGTAAAAGACACGGCAAAGGTCAACTCTATGCTGAAACAGGTTGGATCGGTGTTTCCCAGAAACCTGAGACTCGCCTGGACCAACAAGCCCAGAAGTGAGGAGAGCGATGTTCTCGAGCTTGTTGCACTTAAAGTGACATCCCGCGACGGCACACCAGCCCTCGGAGGGGATGCGGTTGTTGATGCAAGGAGAGACATTGACCAGAACGGTAATGTGGAGGTTACCCTGAGCATGAATTCAGAGGGGGCCAGGATATGGAAAAGGCTGACAGGTGAAAACATTGGAAAACAGGTTGCCATTGTCCTGGATGGTTATGTTTACTCCTACCCTACCGTCCGGTCTGAAATCCCTAACGGAAGATCATCGATCAGCGGTGGCAACATGTCTGTTGAAGAAGGTGATGACCTTGCCAACATTTTGAAAGCAGGTAAGCTTCCCGCTCCTGCAAGGATCGTTGAGGAGGCAGTTGTTGGCCCCTCATTGGGACGTGAAGCCATCAACGCTGGTATGTGGTCGTTCATAATCGCTTTCGTACTGGTACTCGTTTACATGGTATTCTATTATAACAGGGCAGGATGGGTTGCCGACCTTGCCCTTGTTACCAACATTTTCTTCCTTTTCGGTGTGCTGGCCTCACTCGGAGCAGTTCTCACCCTGCCTGGTATCGCAGGTATCGTGCTTACACTCGGTATGGCCGTGGATGCCAACGTGATCATTTATGAAAGGATCAAAGAAGAGGTAAGGGCCGGAAAGGGCATGAGGCTCGCTATCAGCGATGGTTATAAAAATGCTTACTCAGCCATCATAGACGGTAACGTTACTACCCTGCTTACAGGTATCGTACTGCTTGTTTTCGGAACCGGACCAGTACAGGGCTTTGCAACTACACTTATCATAGGTATTCTTTCATCCCTGTTCTCTGCCATCTTTATATCAAGGCTCATATTCACCTGGGCACTCGACAAGAACAGGACGATCAATTTCGATAATCCGCTTACCAGGAATTTCCTGGCCAATACGGCCATCAAGTTCCTTTCTGCCAGAAGGACTGCCTACGTAATCTCAGGGATCATAATCATTATTGGCCTCGCCTCACTCTTTACGCGCGGCCTCAACCTGGGTATTGACTTTACAGGCGGGAGGACTTACGTGATCAGGTTTGATCAGAATGTAGCTGTCAATGAAGCAAGGGAAGCCCTCACGGCCCAGCTCGACGGACAGGTGCCGGAAGTGAAGACGTTCGGCCCTTCAACACAGATCAAGGTTACAACAAAATATATGATCGACGACAACGCGCCCGAAGTTGATTCGATCGTACAGACACGACTGTACAATGGCCTGTTGCCTTTCTTTATTAACCAGAATATCAAATACAAACAGTTTTCCTCTGATGTTGAGGAAGAGGGTAAGCTTTTGGGTATCTTGAGCTCCGTAAAGGTTGGCCCTACCATTGCGGATGACATCCGGAACAAGGCTATCATGGCTATCAGCATAGCATTGATAGTGATCTTTATTTATATAGCCGCAAGGTTCAGGAAATGGCAGTACGGACTTTCAGGGGTCATCGCACTTTTCCACGACTCCCTGATAACGATAAGCCTGTTCTCGCTGTTCTACAACATATTACCATTCAACATGGAGATAGACCAGGCATTTATTGCGGCCATCCTGACCATTATCGGATACTCGATCAATGATACCGTGATCATTTTCGACAGGATCAGGGAGTTCACAAACCTGTATCCAAAGAAGGACCTCAAGACCAATATGAACCAGGCTCTGAACAGCACGCTGGCCCGTACCATCAACACATCGGGTACCACGATCGTGGTGCTGCTCACCATCTTCATTTTCGGAGGTGAAACCATCAGGGGATTCACATTCGCATTGCTGATAGGTGTAATGGTAGGTACCTATTCCTCGCTGTTTACTGCCAGCCCCATTGCATTTGACCTTCTCGGAGGTGATAAGCTTGTTGCCAAACAGCAAAGCAAGATCTCGAAGAGAAAGAAATAAAACGTATTCTATCCATAAGTCCGTAAAAGGACTGTATAACAGCCCCAATCCCTCTAAAGGGATCAAAAATCAAGGCTGGGTTATACAGTCCTTTTTTGATTAACTTTGCGCATCCAGATTAAAGGTACGTTATGACCCCTGTCCTTTTGTTTTTCGACATAAGTGCCGGTGAGATATTCATTATCCTCCTTGTAGCATTCATTGTGTTTGGCCCGAGCCGTATCCCTGAGATTGCAAGGAAGGTGGGCCGCGGCATGAATGAGATCAGAAGGGCTTCCGATGAAATCAAAAGGGAAATTACAAGGGAAACAGAGAAGATCAGGAAAGACATAGACGTTAAAGATCCCGGCCTGAAAAAGACAGCCGAAGACGTGGAAAAAGAACTTAAGGATATAGATAAAGATATGAGGTCGGATGAGGAGAAGAACAGAGGGAAAGAAAAGGAAAAATAATACCCACCCCCTCGGTCCCCCTCCCTGCTGGCAGGGAGGGGGACCGAGGGGGTGGGTACAGGTTTTTAAGAGTAGGAATAGGAGAAGGGATAAGAATAAGATTTGGTTTTGTTCGTTATTCAAATAAAATAAAAACCATTAAATGATAAAGTATAAAACCGGTATCAGGTACCTGCTTACATTGATCTCGGTCATTGCCTTTGTAACGGTCTCACTGGGACAGAAACGGACCCATATCAGGACCGCTGATGAGGCATTTGAAGACCAGAGGTACTCTGTTGCCATTGAAAAATATCAGAAGGCCTATTCTAAATCAAAAAAGAACCAGGCCGAAAAAGACCGGATAGTATTTCAGCTTGCTGAATGCTACCGCCTGACAAACAACTGGAAGAGGGCAAAAGGCCAGTACCGGAGGCTGATCCGCACGGGGTACGATGCAAAGGAGCCCATCATATTGCTCCACTATGCAAATATAATGCGTTGGGAAGGTGACCTGGAGGAAGCCATGACCCATTTCCAGGCTTACGCCGAAAAGGTACCCGATGACCCGAGAGGTCCCAATGGAGTTGAATCCTGCGAGCTCATACCTGAATGGCAGGAAAATCTTACTAAATACGAAGTCGTCGAAGAAGATGGCCTGAACTCCAGGGAATCCGATTTTGCACCTGCCTTTCTGAATGAAAATTATGACGCCCTTATATTAACCTCGACCAGGGAAGGAGCAAAAGGCAAAGATGTTGATGAATGGACCGACGAGAGCTTCAGCAGCCTGTTCTCGGCAAGGCTTGATGTAAAAGGTGAATGGAGCACCCCCGTACTCCTCGACGACCAGGAGGAAGATGGCGTAAATACCGATGCCAATGAAGGCGCCCCGGTAATGAGCTCCGATTTCAATACCCTGTATTTCACCCGTTGCCCCAAAGAAGACAATAAGGAGAACGGGTGTATGGTAATGACCTCAAAACGAACAGGGAGGTTCTGGAGCAAACCCGAAATGCTTCCGCTGACCAATGACTCTACTGAAGCTGTAGGTCATCCGGCAGTAAGCGAAAACGAACTGATCGTATATTTCTCCTCCGACCGTGAAGGCGGTTTCGGTGGAAAAGATATCTGGGTTGCCTTCAGGGACTCAAAATCAGACCCCTTCCGCAGAGCCCAGAACCTGGGCCCGGTCATCAATACCCCGGGCGACGAAATGTTCCCGTACCTGAGGTCTGACACCATGCTCTATTTTGCATCGAACGGACATGTGGGTATGGGCGGTCTTGATATCTATCTCACAACTATCGACGAGGAAGGCCAGTGGGGAGAGCCTGAAAACATGAAGGCACCCATAAATTCGCCGGGAAACGATTTCGGGATTATTTTCCATCCCTCAGAGGAAAGGGGCTATTTCTCCAGTGACCGGGAATGGAGAACGCAGGAAGATATTTATTCTTTCATAATCCCGCCCGTGGAGTTCACTCTTTCAGGTGTGGTGAAAGACGAAAATACCCTTCAGTTCATCAGGGATGCTGCAGTTGAGATCGTAGGATCCGACGGGGTATCAATGACTACCCGGACAACTGATGAAGGTGTCTATATGTTCGGCAAAAGCCAGATCATGCAGAACACAACCTACGAGATCACAGTTTCGAGGGATAACTACTTTAACGCTACAGGAAGGGTCACAACCGTAGGACTTGAAAGAAGTAAAGACCTGGAGCGTGATTTTATGCTGGAGCCCATTCCTGACGATCCGATCGTCCTGCCTGAGATACAGTACGACCTCGACAAGTGGGACCTGAAACCTCAATTCCAGGATTCCCTGCAGGGGCTTATCACCACGCTCGATGAAAACCCGAACCTTGTGGTTGAGCTTGCTTCCCATACAGATGCAAGGGCTTCATTCGAATATAACGACGTGCTATCACAAAAGAGGGCCCAGTCGGTGGTGGATTATCTCGTAGAAAGGGGGATCGATCCTGAAAGGCTCGTAGCTAAAGGTTACGGTGAAAGATCGCCAAGGGTGATGCGCAAAACACTCACCCGTGAAGGATTTACCTTTGAAGAAGGTATGGTCCTGACAGAAAGCTTTATCGACTCACTCGAGACTCAGGAAATAAAGGAAGCTGCCCACCAGTTGAACAGGCGGACCGAATTCAGGGTGCTCAGTAAGGATTTTGTCCCCAAGCCTAAGAACATTGCGCTTAACAAAAGAGTTGACATCGTGATAAATCCTGACGATAACGTGTTGAATTTTAGTACACTGCCTAAGTCAGGACTGATCACTGCACCCTGCATTCTGAACGGGTACACGGTAAACTTTGTGTTTGACTCCAGGCTCAGGCCGCAGATCTCTGTGGAACAGACACTTGATCTTCTATCCAAGGGTGCCATTACCAAGGAAGATTTTCTTGGTGACCCGGAAGAGATCCTGGCCGACGGAACCGTTGCCAACAGGGCTATTGTGGTTATTGCTGAATTCACCATAGCCAACGAAACTATCTATGATGTGGAAGTGATGGTGAACAACAACCTGGCACATCCCCTCGTAATAGGGAACTCTGTGTTGTCGCAGCTCGGGGATTATACCATTGATAACGAAAATAATCAGATCATCTTCAAAAAGAAATAGAGTCGGCTGATGGGCGACAATCTGAGATATGACCGGCGCGGTGTTTCAGCCTCTAAAAAAGAGGTGCACGATGCCATCAGCAATATCGACAAGGGACTGTTCCCGAATGCTTTTTGCAAGGTGGTACCCGACGTTCTTTCCGGTAACCCCGAATACTGCAACGTGATGCATGCCGACGGCGCCGGGACTAAATCCTCACTGGCTTACATCTACTGGAAAGAAACAGGCGACCTTTCGGTGTGGAAAGGCATTGCGCAGGATGCTGTCGTCATGAACGTTGACGACCTGCTATGCGTGGGGATAACTGAGGGGATGACCTTTTCATCCACTATTGGCAGGAACAGGCAACTGATACCCGGCGAAGTTATCACAGCAATAATAGAAGGCACTGAAGAGGTATTGGAAACCCTTCGGAAGCACGGTATCGGAATCCATTCAACAGGCGGTGAAACAGCAGATGTGGGTGATCTTGTAAGGACGGTCGTTGTTGATGCAACAGTTACAGCCAGGGTTAAAAGAAACAGGATCATTGAGAACAGGATAAGGGCAGGGAACGTGATCATCGGCCTTGCCTCTTACGGACAGGCAGCCTACGAGAAAGAATACAATGGAGGGATGGGCAGTAACGGTCTTACTTCTGCCCGGCACGACGTGTTCAGTAAGATCTATGCTGAAAAGTATCCTGAGAGCTTTGATCCTTCAGTACCTTCCGATCTAGTGTATTGCGGTTCGAAAAAACTGACAGACCCCTCTGAAATTGAGAGGATCGATACCGGCCGGCTGGTCCTCTCCCCTACCCGCACTTACGCCCCTGTGATCAAAAAAGTGCTTGAAGAGCACATGAAGGGCATACACGGCATGATACATTGTTCGGGCGGAGCCCAGACCAAGGTGCTCAACTTTGCCGGTAATCTTCACATTATCAAAGACAACCTTTTTCCCATTCCTCCTTTGTTCAGGATGATAAGGGAGGAATCGGGCACACCACCCGAAGAAATGTACAAAGTATTCAACATGGGGCACCGCATGGAGTTGTATGTTGATCCTGATGAAGCACAAAAGATCATTGATATTTCGAAATCTTTCAACGTGGAGGCAAAGAGCATAGGAAGAGTTGAGGCCTCTGAAAGCCGTAAGCTCACCATTAAGTCAGAATTAGGCGAATTTTCCTATTAACAAGGTGGCATGGGAAACAATAATATGACAATCCTTACAATTCAGAAAATCCATAATTAGGATTTACAAATTACCAATGTTTATTCTCAGGTTCCATTCTCATAATGAACATCTCAACTCTAAGCTCTAAACTCTAAGCTCTAATTAAGTACCTTTGCAAAAATTTTTGCAGGTAATATGCTGGAAAAACTCGAAGAAATATATAAGAAGTACAAGGAGATCGAAGAGCAGATGAACGATCCGGAGGCAATGAAGGATATGAAGAAGTTCATCAAACTCAACAAGGATTACAAAGACCTGCAGCCCATTGTTGATGCCTTCGAGAAATACAAAAAGCTGCTCAACGACCTGAAAGGGGCCAAAGAGATGCTCTCGACCGAAAAAGACGATGAGATGAGGGCCATGGCAAAGGAAGAGGTGAATACCCTTTCGGAAGAAAAAGAGGAACTTGAAGAAGACGTCCGCATGATGCTCATCCCCACCGACCCGCAGGACAGCAAAAATGCCGTAGTGGAGATCAGGGCAGGCACCGGGGGCGATGAGGCCAGCATTTTTGCAGGCGACCTTTACCGGATGTACTTAAAGTATTGTGAAACAAAAGGGTGGAAAGTTGAGCCCGTGAGTGAAACCGAGGGAACTGTCGGAGGCTTCAAGGAAGTCATATTCAATGTTATAGGCGACGGCGTTTACGGCCAACTCAAATATGAATCAGGAGTGCACCGCGTCCAGCGCGTACCTAAGACTGAAACCCAGGGAAGGGTGCATACATCGGCCGCCTCGGTGGTTGTGCTGCCCGAGGCCGACGAATTTGACGTGGATGTGAAAGAGGCCGACATACGAAAGGATACCTATTGCTCCTCAGGGCCGGGCGGACAATCGGTGAATACCACCTATTCAGCCATCAGGCTCACCCATATACCCACAGGTTTCGTAGTGACCTGCCAGGACCAGAAATCACAGATCAAGAATTACGAAAAGGCACTTACAGTGCTTCGCACCAGGATCTTTGAGATGGAGTACAAGAAGTATCTCGACGATATCTCCTCAAAGAGAAAGACAATGGTATCGACCGGCGACCGCTCAGCCAAGATCAGGACCTATAACTGGCCCCAGGGCAGGGTCACTGATCACCGCATCAACCTTACTCTGTACAGCCTCCAGAGCATTATCGACGGAGATATCCAGGAGATCATCGATAAGCTGCAGCTAGCCGAGAACGCCGAAAGGCTCAAGGCAGAGCTCGACAAGAGCACTGAGGTGAAAAACAACTAAGACCTTTCAATAAGATTTAAAATGGACCGAAAGCAATTGACCGGACTGATCAGGAAAAAGGACTCTTTTCTCTGTATCGGGCTCGACAGTGACATCCATCGCATACCCAGGCATTTGATGCAGGAGGATGATCCTGTATTTGCATTCAACAAACAGATCATCGACAGCACCATCGATCTTGCTGTTGCCTACAAGCCCAACCTGGCCTTTTATGAAAGTCGCGGCACCGATGGGTGGAGAAGCCTGCAAAAGACCATTGGTTACCTGAACCGCTTCGGAGATGAAGTTTTTACCATTGCAGATGCCAAGCGGGGAGACATTGGCAATACATCAAAACAATATGCCAGGTCTTTCTTCGAAACGCTTGATTTTGATGCAGTTACCGTTGCGCCGTATATGGGAGAAGATTCGGTAAGCCCTTTTCTCGATTTTGAAGGCAAATGGGTTATATTGCTTGCATTGACCTCGAACAGGGGATATTCAGACTTCCAGGAGCTCAGCACCGGAGAGGCAAAGCTTTATGAAAGG
>CAZXWD010000029.1:22300-30372 GCA_964644135.1 uncultured Bacteroidales bacterium
GGGATATTCAGACTTCCAGGAGCTCAGCACCGGAGAGGCAAAGCTTTATGAAAGGGTTATCAGTACTGCCGGAAAATGGGCCGGGCCCGATAAACTGATGTTCGTTATCGGCGCTACCCGTTCCGATATGATCGGGCATGTCAGGGCGCTTGCCCCTGAAAATTTCTTCCTTGTTCCCGGTGTAGGCGCACAGGGAGGCAGCCTCAGGGAAGTGGCCGAACAGGGCATGAACAAGGATATCGGACTGCTTGTCAACTCCTCTAGGGGGATCATTTTTGCCGGCGATGGCGAAGACTTTGGAGAGAAAGCCAGGGCAGAAGCCGGGAAACTGCAGGGGGAAATGGAACAATTGATTGCACGATTGAGCGATTAAGCCCCTAACCCCAACCCTCCCCCCAACCGGGGGAAGGGAGTAAGTATTAACTATTCTATGATTGTGCACCACCCGTGGGTATCGGGTTCTTCGGCGTACTGGATGGCACGGAGCTTGTTGTACAGCTTTGTGGAAACTTCGCCTGCCTTGTTTTCCCCGCAACAGTAAGTGTAGGTCTTGTCACGTTCGCGGTCGTGGATCTTTTTAATGGGAGATATTATGGCTGCGGTACCACATGCGCCCACTTCGTCGAATTCCTCGAGCTCTTCAACCAGTACAGGCCTTACTTCCACTTCCATCCCCAATTCCTTTGCCAGTACCTGGAGGCTCTTATTTGTAATGGAAGGCAGTATGGTCTTGGAATCAGGGGTTATGTAAGTATTCCCCCTGATGCCAAAGAAGTTTGCCGGGCCGGCTTCATCGATATACTTGTTTTCTTTTGAATCGACGAACAGGACCGATGCAAAGCCCTCTTTTTTGGCTCTTGACGCCGGACGTAAACTGGCTGCATAGTTGCCTCCTACCTTGATGTGCCCTGTTCCATGAGGGGCAGTGCGGTCATAATCCCTTACAAGCTGAATATCAACAGGGTTGAAACCTTCTTTGAAATAGGGGCCTACAGGGCCTACAAAGATCATGAACATATATTCCTCGGCCGGCTTCACACCTACCTGCGGTCCGGTACCTATCAGCAGCGGCCTTACATAGAGTGCTGCACCTGTACCGTATGGCGGCACATATTTCTTGTTCAGTTTGATAACTGTGGTCATTGCTTTTTCAAAAAGATCATCGGGAACTTCTGCCATCATGATCCCGTCGGCCGAACTTCGCATCCTTTTGGCATTCTCTTCCCACCTGAATACCCTTATCTTTCCGTCTTTACCATGGAAAGCCTTCATTCCTTCAAAGGCCTCCTGACCATAGTGAAGGCAGGTTGCTGCAATATGTATGGGCACGTACTCTGACGATGAGATCTCGAGCTCACCCCATTTTCCGTTCCTGTAATAACTCCTTACGTTGTAGTCAGTCCTGAAATAACCAAATGGCAGGTGCCCCCAATCAATATTTTCCATAACTAAATCCAATTAATTATTTAAACAATCAACATACTTTCTGAACCTTGCTAATGTAGAAAAAAAAGGGATATTGAAGCCTTTCAACCTATGTAAATTGGGTCTAAATTAGCTGTTGGCTGTTGGCTGATGGCTGATGGCTGTTGGCTGTTAGCTTATCATATGTGATTGATACATCGTTACATCGTTACATCGTTACATCGTTACATCGTTACATCGCTACATGTCTACGCCATTTTGTCACCCTGCCTAATATGGTATAAGGTTTGTAAACCTGAATCAGAACAAAAACCCGAAGAATATGCAGAAAGGCAAGATCAACGTACAGACGGAAAATATTTTTCCCATCATCAAGAAGTTCCTTTATTCAGATCACGAGATCTTTCTCAGGGAGCTTATTTCCAATGCGGTAGATGCTACCCAGAAAATAAAGACACTGGCATCAACAGGAAAATACAACCAGGAACTCGGCGACCTCACCATTCATGTTGAACTCGACAAGAAAAAACGTACAATCAAGGTAAGTGACAGAGGTATCGGAATGACTGCCGAAGAGGTTGATAAATACATTAACCAGATCGCTTTCTCCAGTGCCGAGGAATTTGTCAAAAAGTTCAAGACCAAATCGGAAGCTGAGAAAAATGCCCTGATCGGCCATTTCGGACTGGGCTTCTACTCATCCTTCATGGTTGCCGAAAAGGTGGAGATCCATACAAAAACTTACAAAAGAGGAGGCAGCACCAAACCTGTAAAATGGGAGTGCGACGGAAGCCCTGAATACATCATTGAAGATGGCGACAAAAAGGACCGCGGAACTGATGTGATCCTTCATATTGATAAGGATTCTGAAGAATTCCTTGACGAAGGGAGGATACTCGGCCTGTTGAAGAAATATTCGCGCTTCCTGCCTGTTCCCATACAATTCGGAACAGAAAAGACCTGGGAAAAGGTGGAAGGTGAAAAGGATGAAAAGGGTAACGATAAGCAGGTAGAAGTAGAGAAGCCCAGGATCATCAACAATACCGATCCTCTCTGGAAAAAGGCCCCGGCCGATTGCAAGGACGAGGAATACAAAGAGTTCTACAGAGAGCTCTATCCAACCACTTTTGAAGAGCCTTTGTTCCATATCCACCTCAATGTGGACTATCCCTTCAACCTTACCGGTATCCTTTATTTCCCCAAGGTTAAAAGGAACGTGGAGATCCAGAAGGACAAGATACAGCTATACAGCAACCAGGTTTTTGTCACCGATTCGGTAGAAGGAATTGTTCCGGAGTTCCTCACACTGCTGCATGGTGTGATCGACTCACCCGATATACCTCTCAATGTGTCAAGATCGTTCCTTCAGAGCGACGCCAGCGTGAAAAAGATATCGGGCTACATTATGCGTAAGGTGGCCGACAAGCTGGAAGAGATCTTCAAGAAAGACAGGAAAAACTTCGAGTCAAAATGGGACGACATCAAGGTATTCATTGAATACGGCATGATCACCGAGGAGAAGTTCTACGAGCGTGCAGAGAAATTTGCCCTTCTGAAGAACACTGATAATAAATACTTCACCCTTAAAGAATATAAAAAGCATATCGAAAAGACCCAGCAGGATAAGGACAAAAAACTTGTCTATCTCTACGCCAACGATGTTGATGAACAGCACAGCTATATCGACCGTGCAAAGGAAAGAGGGTATGATGTACTTGTAATGGACGGCGTACTCGACAACCACTACCTGAATACGCTGGAGCAGAAGATGGAAAACACTCTCTTCAAGCGCGTTGATTCGGACACTATCGACAAGCTCATTGAAAAAGAGGAGAGCAACCTGTCGAAGCTTGACGACAAGCAAAAAGAAGAGCTTAAGCCCATCGTTGAAAGGAATATCGACAAGGAGAAGTTCACTGTGGTTTTTGAAAACCTCAGTGAAAATGAACTGCCTCTCATGATCACCCAGCCTGAGTTCTTGAGAAGAATGAAGGACTTGTCGAACACGGGTGGTGGCTACATGGGAATGGGAGCATTGCCCGAAAATTATAACCTCGTAGTGAACACGAACAATCCCCTTACGGTTAAAATACTTGACGAGAAGAAGGAAGAAAAACAGGATAAAGTGGTCAGGCAGCTCTACGACCTTGCGCTGCTGTCGCAGAACATGCTGAAGGGAGAAAAGCTGACAGATTTCGTTAAGCGCAGTGTCGACATGATCAAGAGTTAAATGCAGCTATTTAATAACAACCGGTATTTAAATAGTCATCCGGTGAATATATCTGCTTAACATGATTAAATTTGAACCTGTTATTCAATTAGTCAGAAATTCACCGGATGACTGAAAAATAAACTACGAAAATGAAAAGATCTGTAATTGTTATAATAGTCCTGGTCCTTGTAGGGCTGTTTATCTATTTCAGCGTGAGGAACACCTATAATAATATGGTGGGCTATAACGAGAATGTTGCCGAAAAATGGTCGCAGGTTGAGAACGTATACCAGCGAAGGGCCGACCTGATCCCCAACCTTGTAAATACCGTGAAGGGCTATGCTGAATTCGAGAGGGAAACCCTCACCCAGGTTATTGAGGCGCGTTCAAAGGCGACATCAGTAAATGTTAATGCGGATAATCTGAACCCGGCCATGTTCCAGCAATTCCAGGAAGCACAGGGTGAACTGAGTTCGGCCCTGTCTCGATTATTGGTGACAATAGAAAGATACCCCGATCTGAAGGCAAACCAGAACTTCCTCGACCTGCAGGCACAGCTTGAAGGAACAGAAAACAGAATTGCCACAGAAAGAAGGAAATTCAACCAGGTTACCCGGGATTACAATACATATATCAGGAAATTCCCCCAGGTAATGTTCGCCAATATGTTTGGGTTCGGCCCCAAGCCTTATTTTGAAGCAGACCAGGGGGCCGAAGAGGTACCCGCTGTAGAATTTTAACACAAGGTAACAGAGAAACCCATTTATTATTATGGCAGAATCCATTAAAGATCTTTTTACAAAGGATGAGAGGGAGGATATCAGGCAGGCTATCCTGAACGCCGAGCTTGACACATCCGGGGAAATAAGGGTACATATTGAGGACACCTGCAGCGGTGAGGTGTTCGACCGGGCATCGGATATCTTTAAAAAACTGAAAATGCACAAGACCGAGAGACGCAACGGGGTACTTTTTTACCTGGCGGTAAAGAACCGTAAGTTCGCTGTTCTTGGTGATAAAGGTATCAATGCCGTTGTGGAGGATGATTTCTGGGACGATATCAAAGCATTGCTCCTCGATCATTTCAGGGAGGAAAAATATGCCGAAGGTCTTATCAAAGGGGTTGAACTGGTAGGGACGAAGCTGAAAAACCACTTCCCTTTCCAGACCGATGATGTTAATGAATTGCCTGATGATATCTCTTTCGGGAAACAAGAAAACAAAGAGAAATGATATTCTTAAAAAAACATACCGGCTATTTTCTGCTGTTTCTTCTTCTCCTTCCCGGAATGGTAATTTCACAGGAGATCCCGCCCCAGCCCGATCCCCCCAGGCTGGTTGTCGACTATGCAGACCTTTTGCCCCCCGACCAGGAAGCGTGGCTGGAAAGAAAGCTGGTGGCATTTGACGATACCACCTCCACACAGATAGCATTAGTGTTGGTAAACAGTTTGAATGGCCTGACAAAAGAAGAGTTTGCCGACCGGATCGGTGAAAAATGGGGTGTGGGCAGAAAAGATAAAGACAATGGAATTGTTGTTCTTGTAAAACCAAAAACACAAAGGGAAAGAGGAGAGGCACGCATAAGTGTGGCCTATGGCCTTGAGGATGTCATCCCTGATGCCGTGGCAAACAGGATCGTTGATAACATTATGATCCCTTACTTCAGGGAAAACGATTATTTCGGCGGGCTCCGGGAGGGTACCGATGTGATCATGGGACTGGCTGCAGGAAAATTCACAGCCGATGAGGTGCAGGCACTCAACCCGGGAAATTCAGGATTTCTCGGACTGTTGCCCATTCTTTTCTTCATACTTATCTTTATCCTGATAAGAAGGAATTCAAGAAGATATTACCACTCAGGTGGCAGGGGCACCGGGCTTCTTACAGGATTACTGCTGGGTTCAATGCTGAGTCACAGGGGCTCCCGAGGCTCCTGGAGCAGTTTCAACTCCGGAAGCGGCAGCTTTGGCGGTGGTGGTGGCTTCGGTGGCTTCGGCGGTGGCAGCTTCGGTGGCGGTGGAGCCGGTGGAAGCTGGTAAAACAGTTGTCAGTCAAGTCAGTCAAGTCAGTCGTCAGCGGAGCAAAGCGACGTCCCGCATGAGCGAAGCGATATTGGGATCGTCAGTCATCAGTTACTAATCAATAAATTCTAAGCTCCGGTTCCTCATACCTTATACCTCACACCCCGCACCCTGCACCCAACACCCCGCACCCCGCACCCAGCACCTATAAACATTTAACGATGTAACGATTTAGCGATGTAACGATTTAGCGATGTAACGATTTAGCGATGTAACACTCGAACACTCGACAGTTTGACAATTTGACAATTACGACAATAATCCAACAGCCATCAGCCAACAGCAAAAAGCTAAAAGCCAACAGCCAACACCCTTCCATATTTAGATCATATCTAAAAAACATCATTTCATCTCTCCGTTTAATAAAATTTCTATTTTAGTAAGACCAAAAACGGATCGGGTTTATTCTTATATGCACTTATATATATCTGAATATCAAAACCTAACGCAATCAATTAGACAACATAAATCTATATTTATATGAGAAGATATGTACGAAAGTACGTTTATGCCCTGAAAATTATCCTTGTCCTATCTCTCTTCACAGCGCTTTCTGACAAACCTGCTTCGGGTCAGGACATGAGCCGTGGCGAGCAGCTTTTTCAGCCCTGCAAGGCCTGCCACCTGCTCAGTGATGAGAAATTGATAGGTCCGGGACTAAAAGGCATAACTGAACGGCGGTCGAGGGAATGGCTCATACCCTTCATCCGAAACTCACAGGAAGTGATCGACTCAGGGGATGAATATGCCGTTGCCCTCTGGGAAGAGTACAAGGTGCCGATGCCGCCTTATGAAGACTACAGCGATGAGGATATCAATGCCGTACTCGATTATATTGAAGCCTATGATCCTGCTGCAGAAGAGGCTGCTGCACAGGCCGCTGCAGCAGAGGTAGTTAAAGGGGAAGAAGAAGACGGCTACATGGCAGACACAACCCATCCGTGGAAGAATTTCAGGGCCTCCTTCATCATCTCCATAGTGCTGATCATAATATCAATTGTAGATCTTGTGCTAACAAGGATCATCAAAATAAAATTCATACACCTGATAATTATTATTATATCGGCTGCCGTAATTACAGAAATCACGATCCTGGAAGCCCAGGCGCTTGGAAGGCAGCAATTTTACGAGCCCGATCAGCCCATTCTCTTTTCGCATAAAGTTCACGCCGGGCAAAACCAGATAGACTGCCAATATTGCCACACCACGGTTGAAACCAGCAAACAGGCAGGTATCCCGCATGTACAGATGTGCATGAACTGCCATAACGTGGTCAGGGAAGGCACACACACCGGCACAGCGGAGATCAATAAGATCTATGAAGCCATTGAAACCGGTAAGCCCATCGAGTGGGTCAGGGTACATAACCTGCCAGATCATGCTTACTTTAATCACGCACAACATGTTGGAGCAGGTAAACTGGACTGTACGGAATGCCACGGAGAGGTGGAAGAGATGGAACGGATCCGGCAGGTGAATGACCTGAGCATGGGATGGTGCATAGATTGCCACCGCGAGACTGAAGTGCAGTTTTTCGACAACAACTTCTATAAGAAATATACCCAGTTGCACGAAGATATCAAAGCAGGACGCGTTGACAGGGTAACTGTTGATGATGTGGGCGGTAACGAATGCTCAAAATGTCATTATTAACAGGTTTCGTTTCTACTAATAACAATCGGATCAAATGAAAAAATACTATAGAAGCATTGAAGAATACCAGGAGATAATCCGGTCGAAGAACGGGGAAAAACTTCCTGAAAAAGAACCTGAACCGGAATTCTCAGCAGAAGGCCTCAGTGAAGACGAAAAAGCCGGCAGGTCGACCAGGCGCGATTTTCTGAAAATGCTCGGGTTTACAGCAAGCTATGCTGCACTGGCTTCCAGTTGTGAAATGCCGGTAAGAAAGGCAATCCCCTATCTGAACCAGCCTGAAGAAGTGAAGCCCGGTATCGCCAACTTCTATGCCTCATCCTACTACGATGGTCACGAATACTGCAGCATCCTGGTAAAGACCAGGGAGGGCCGCCCGATCAAGATTGAAGGCAATAAACTTTCAGCAGTCACAAAAGGCGGGACCAGTGCCAGGGTGCAGGCATCTGTTCTCAGCCTTTATGATACAGCCCGGTTGCAGGGGCCAATGAAAGATAATGCCGGCATCGAATGGGAGACTGTTGATGATGAAATTGTTTCAAAACTGAACGAAATCAAAGACGCCGGAGGCAACATAACACTACTTACAAATACAGTGATCAGCCCTTCTACCAAAAAGGCGATCGAAGGATTCATCAGCGCTTACCCCGGAACGGAATGGATACAATACGATAATATATCTTATTCTGCCATTGATG
>CAZXWD010000030.1:0-22283 GCA_964644135.1 uncultured Bacteroidales bacterium
AGGGCTGTAGTTCAAAATATTAACACAGGAAAGTGAAGAAAATTGTTTATGGGCACCTGGAAGACATCTGGAAGACATCTGGAAGACACCTGGAAGACATCTGGAAGACATCTCTATTCATTCAACCTCTTAACAGGATAAGTAGCCTCCCTCTCCGCAGCGATCTTTTCCCACACGGGTACAATCTCTTCCAGAAAGCGTTCCTTTTCAGCACGTAACTTTTCCATCGGTAGGCCGATGAATTCCTGTGCCTTTTCTTTAGTTGATATATCAGGATACGGTATCTCTTCATTAAAGCCCATACCTGCAAGTATCCTGCTTAGTTTTAAGCGCCCCTCCTGGGCAATGGCTATGCCCGTGGATATCACCCTGCCTGTTTCCAAAGGGGAATGGAAGGAGGCCCCATGTGCGGCGGCAGCATAATCCCAGCGCCACTGTGCATGCCTGATATCCATGAGTACCGGTTCCATCGTCTCTTCTTCCGCTCCAAGGTCCCATGCCATTTTTGCTTCTACGTGGGCCCTTACAAGCAATTCTTCAAGTTTATTTCTGTTCCCGATTATCTTATCCTGCCTGTCGTAAACATTTTTGATCAATGTCAGGGTTTTCTCCCGGTGGCAAACCTGGCAGGAGTTTTCAACATTGTTCAGCGGGCTCTGTATGTGATGATCGGTGAACTTCACACCTCCTTCGCTTTTATACGGCATATGGCAATCGGCGCAGGAAACACCTCTTTCAGCGTGGATCCCTGTCAGGTAAGTTTCATAACCGGGATGCTGTGCCTTTATCATGGGAGCCCTGCTGAGCTGGTGGATCCAGTCGTAAAATTCGAACGAATCATAATACTCCTCCATTTCTTCAACAGACATTCCATTATCCCATGGGAAAGTCAGGTAATCATCCTTTCCGTCGCGTTTATCAAAATAGTATTCCACATGGCACTGTGCACAAACCAGCGACCGCATTTCCTGGTGGGTAGCATCTTCTATATTTCGCCCCATTCGCTCAAAAGCCTCTGTAAGGGCCGGACTGGTAATCTGCAGGTTCATGGTTTCTGCATTATGACAATTAGCACATCCAATGGGGTTGACTATCTGGTGCCCTTTTTCCTGCCATTGGCCGGCATAAAAAGCAGCAGGACCGATGTCGGACATCAACCGCGGTACGTCTGTGCTTTTACACGACCAGCAGGTGTTTGGCATCGGACTGTCTTTACCATCAACAGGTGCCCCTGTGCGTAAAGATTCGCGGTTATCCTTAATGGCGTAATAGTGGCCACGGCCCTGTGTATAATCTTTTGAAAATCCATAGCCGGCCCAGAGTACGACCATCCTCGGATCCACTTCCAGCATATCGATCATCCTGCTTCCATTGTATTTGCTTCCGAAAGTTGTATCGGCAGTATTCAGGTAAGACTCATATTCACGCGGGAAGTTCTCTCCCCATATTTCATTCCTCGGTTCCCAGTTTGCATGTCTTACCTGCGGAGCATAGGCAAAAACTGCCTCAGCCCTTCTTTCCATTATTGTAGATGCAAGTAATCCTATGAGGAATACTATCACAACTGTTACTAAAAACAGAAGCCATCCCAGCCATGGCCTTTTCCTTATTCTTTCCTGAATTGTTGCCATAATATCTTTCTTTATTGGTTTTTATTGCTGATTTTTCTGATCCAGTCGGGCACAGGGCTTTCGGGAAGCGGCACCCTTGCATAAGGCACACTGGATATACTGTTTACCCGTCCATGCGGCACTTCCCTGTGGCATTCCCAGCAAAGCCTGTCGGTGCGAAAATGGTGTGTATTGTCGTTATAGGCAAGAAGGTGGGCATCTGTGATGAGTTCATGGTGGCACCTCACGCAGTTATCCTGTACAACTTCTATCCCCGCTTCCTTTATCTGGATTACCTGTGGTTCTGCACGCAAAGTAAAAATGGTAGCGTGCCTTAGCCCGTCTTTTGCCTTGAAATAGTATGATATAGCCATATTTTGCTGTGGGACATGACAATCGTTGCATGTTGCCCATTCACGGTGTGAACTGTGCTGCCAGGTGGCATATTGAGGGGCCATGATATGGCAGTTGACACAGGTTTTTGGTTCATCCGACAAATAGGAATGGGCTTTCGAGATCCGGAAGACATATATCACCAATCCGACGAAAATGCCAAGCAGGATTATCACGGGAAATTTCCAGCCGGGAGGAGGTGCAAATTTTCTGATCAGGTTTTTCATTCAGTTCTTTCTTTCGAGTATTTACTTCGAATATAAACAGGCGTTGGCCAAAGGCTTCGGGGACTTTTGAGCGGACTTCTTTTCCCGGCCCAAAGTTTGATCCAAACCATCAGCCCGCTAAACAAAACAACAACTGCAGTTAAACCAAATATAGGGATAATTAGGATATAGAAATCTCCTAAAATAAATTTAAAGAATCTTGCAGTATGTATTTCCAATGCAAAATTCCATAACGACATGGGGCTGGCCCCGGAGATTTTCTCAGGCATTAACAGATTTTCCTGGTTCCTGCCAACAGGCAATACCCCCATGTTGTAATCGAAGATGAAGGCCCTGTTGTTTTCGGAACGTATTAATCCGGAAATAAGATAGTCTCCAATTGGTTTCCCTGTTGTGTTACCCTTACCAGGGATTTCACCAGTTATATAATTTTCGCTTTTGGCAGTTCCAGGGTTCCAGAGAAAGAGTCCGCTGAAAGATCCTATCAGGTAGTTGCCTCCTTCAAGTTTCTCAAAAACATTTATTCCCATTACCGACACAGGAGGCGCTCCGGGCGCTCTTCGAGGCCGTTCCCCGAATTTCTCATCCGAAATATACATTCCTTCGGAAGTTGAAACAAGGAATTTTTCAAGGTTTTCATCCCATCTTATTGCCCTTAATTTATCATGCCAGGGGTTTGGGTTGTCGAGCGCTGAGTAGCTGATCTTACCGACACGCGTATCCGCAATGGTTATTAACAACGGTGGCCTTAGAAACATACCGGTTATTGAAGTGATGAGTAGTAAAGCAACCGTCCAAGTGGCTAACCTGTTATGCCATTTTAAATTGCCTTTTTTAAACCGTGCCAACTGCAGGTAATCCTTTCCTCCCTTTTTTCGCTTCCTCATCATTCCGGGTGCAAAAAAATGAATGACTCCGGTTATTGTGAGAATGATAAATATCAAACCCACAAGATCAACGATCAGCTTTCCGGCCAGCCCATAAATTTCACCACTGTGAATGACCCACAAAGTTTTGAACAAACTAACTTTATTATCGTATCCTTCTGGTGGGAGCAAGGTTTTCCTGGCAGGCCTGAATGCAGCAGGATTATCATCAGAAATAAGCACTTCCGACCTGGTCAGCACTATGATCCTTCTGTCTTTTTCTATTATATCCGTTATCCTTTGTTCCTTAACCGGGAGATCGATCTTTTCCCACCTGGAAATTAATTCATTAAAATAGAACAACCCGAAATAAGTGCCTGCATAAATATTTCCATTGCTGCTTTTAAGAAGGCTGGATACTTTTCTCTTATCGATCCCATCACCAAATCCAGGGTTCATTTCCCTGAAGCCGGAAAATTCCCGGTCAGTAACCCAAACACCTATATTACCATAGATGAGTAGTGAATCTTCGTTGTAGTGGATGCTTCCTTTTACAGATGCATTGTTCCAGTTTTTATACAGATATTCATCAGGCATCCAGCTTCTTTCAATATCCAATCCTGAAAATAATTCCCTGTGGTTTAAAATAATCCCTGAAAAGGACCAAAGTATCAGCAGCAAACTGATAAACAAGCCAGGCCATTTATGCCATTTCCTGAAACGGTTAAGCCACTTGTTTCTCGTTTTGTTTACCATTTCAGTCAGGGCTTAAAGGCATAATTATCATAGTTTTGTTCATCTTTTTTGTCGGTCCAGCATTCAAAGCCAAGCGATCGTAGTTTATCGATCAGCGGTGCGGGATAAAAGGGTGCTGAAAACATAAAAATTTGTCCCTTTTCCATTTTTGTGGTTTCTTTAAGCACATCCCCAAGAGGTTCCTTACCGGCTTCCAGCAGTTTCCGGGCATCCAGTTTGCCTGCTATTTTAGTTTCATCAAACCACACAGGTTTTACTGATTCGTCCTTGCCTTCATCTGTAAGAGACATTTCATCCATCCCTGCGGCTTTCCTGAGGCTGTTGACCACTTTATCGACACTGATATTCCCCACTGCTGCAGCTTGCCTCAGGCTTGTTACCCTGGCTATAGTATTCCTCAGAACAGGGTTTTTCAGTTTACGGAAGGCAGGCGTCAGTTCAAGCAGCAATGGTTCAAGCTCAGGGTAATGATCGAGAATCTCCCTGACTTTAGTATTTGGCGTAATAATGGGTTTTTCTTTCATTACACTTTTATTTTCCATATGATAATATCCTTTGTTCTCCTTCGAGTTTTCTTTTATCGGTCAGGTTTTGAGAAACCTCCAGCGTGCCCAGGTAATTACCCTCATCATCCCTGAGTGCAAAATATTCGATATGGATGAACTGCCCTTTCATCTGGATCCAGAAAGGGGCCCTGTCCTGCTTGTCGCTTTTAAAATCGTCCAGTATCTGTTCCACCACTGAAACACTTGAAGGCGGGTGGCACATTTTTACATCCCTGTTGAGAATGGCCCTGTTGCGGGCAAAAATCCTTTCTTCGCCCTGCGAAAAATACTTGACCTTATCATTTTTATCTACAAATGTCAGGTCGACCGGCAGTTTATTGAGTATGGCAAGAAGCTCCTCATTCTTAAGGCTCCCGGACGGCAGCGTTATTTTCCCGTTTTCCCGGGACTCTTCCGTATTGGTCAGTTCTACATTTTCAGGTTTCCATTCAATTTGAGGATCGTACAGGCAGAATCCAATTTCAGGGGTTTGCCTGTAGATCTCATACCATTCATTTTCAGTGAGTTTATCCAGCGACATCGGGAGCAGGATCTCTTCTTCTTTGCCTATCATATCATTAACTGATTCTGCTGCCGGTTTCAACACTGCCTTGATCAAAATATCAAGTTCTTCCGGGGTAACTTCTTCATCAGAGTCCAGTGCCTCTATTGCACCTTTCAGAAGTTCCCTTATCTCATCGTGCTTTCCCCACATAACCGTTGGCGGGCCGGTAACTCCGTATTGCTCAAGATATGGGAAAAGGAGGTTTTCCTTTTTCTGGTAATGCTTATCCACATCCATCAGTTTATTGAAACTATCCCTCAGGGATATTATAATATCTTTGACTTCTTCAGTTCCTGAGTGTTCAGCCTGTTGCCATTTTTCTTCCAATTCCGAGATAACCTCAGCCAGTGCCCTGTTCTCGGCCCTGAAAGTGTCGACAGGATGGCCGGGTTCCACTATCTTCATTCCTGAAAGGTCTATCGCACCACCAAGGGCTTCCGTATGCAGATCGCAAAACTTCAGAACTTCCTTCTCAGTCAGGGAGCCTTCGGAGATCAGCTCCTGTTCAACTTCCACAACTTCACCATATGGTACATTTCTGAGCATTTCAACCAGTCTTTCACGCACTGATCCTGCAGATTCACCTTTATGAAGATCCAATATCAGATCCTTCAGTATCTTTTTTCTCTCTTCCGAGTTATTTATCAATTCACTCATTGCATTCGTTTTTTAATCATAATGATGTTTGTGTCATTCCCTGATCATTGTCAGCAGCATCCTGAAACGGTCAACTGCATTAACCGCATGAGGTATATTGGCCGGCATTATAATGCTGTCGCCTGTTTCCAGATCGAATGGCTTTCCATCAATCGTTATCCTGGCTTTACCCTCAATCACCTGGACAAGGGCATCGAATGGAGCGGTATGTTCACTCAGTCCCTGGCCTTTGTCAAAGGCAAAAAGTGTAACGCTCCCGGTCTCTTTCCGGATCACCTTTTTACTTGTTATACCTTCTGTTGAAAATTCTGCAAGTTCATTGAACCTGAGTTTTTTGGAATGATCGAATATTTTTGTTTCCATTTGTATCTGTTTTTATTTGTTATAACCAATCTTCAGCAAGTATCTCTCCCTTAATACTTACAACTGTCGTTTTGAGGGGTATTTTACGTGAGGCTCTTTCTGATGCAAGCCTTGCAATATGGAGTAAACCATTGCAACAGGGCACCTCCATGACCACAACATGCAGGGTGTTGATCCTTGCTTCATCGATCATAGCTACCAGCTTATCAATGTAGATCTCCTTGCCATGGTCGAGTTTTGGACAAGCTATAGCAAGGCTTTTCCCTTTCAAATAGTTACCATGGAAGTTACCAAGAGTAAAGGCCACACAATCAGCAGCCAGCAATACATCTGCTCCCTTGAAAAATGAGGCATTAGGATTAAGCAGGTGCATCTGTACGGGCCACTGTTTCAATTCTGACACAGGTTGTGTATTTTTCTCCCCGGTTTTGCTGCTTATTTCATCATTCGTTTCCGAGACAGAAAAATCCATCGATCTCAATCCCGGACATCCACCTGTTTCACACGTTTCATTAACTTCCTTTTTATAAACCTCTTCGAGGAGTTCCTCAACTGTGAATTCTATCTGTCCGTCCACATTCCTGAGGTATCCCACTGCCTGGTCAAAGAAGTTCATTTCATTATGGTCGAGGAGATGTTTGAGGTGGGCTATTAGAGTATTCTTTCCATGTTGTACTATCTCTTGCATCACTGCGACTTCATTATATGGTTCAGCCTCCCTTTCCTCAATGCTTATTGCACCCTGCGGGCATTCGCCGATGCAGGCGCCAAGGCCGTCACACATCAGGTCGCTGACCAGCCTGGCTTTTCCATCAATAACCTGAAGCGCTCCTTCCGGACAGGATGGTATACACAGACCGCAACCGTCGCAAAGCTCCTCGTCTATTTTTATGATCTCTCTTTTCATAGTCATTTTCTATTGTTTACATTGCAAAAATACCGGATGACTGCGGAGCAAAATGTAACATATGTTACTTTAGCAGAAGATTTTGAAGATTTTTTTATGTTCGATATCCTCATACAGAATCCTGTTTTCAAAGGGCTGAAAGAATCGGAGCTTAAAGTTCTTCTCAGCGATAAGCATCATTTCACCAAAAATTTTGAAGTAGGCGAAATGATAGCTTTTGCAGGAGATGTCTGCAATCACCTTATGTGCCTTTTAAAAGGCAGTGTTAAAGGCGAGATGGTGGATTTTTCTGGGAAAACGATAAAAATCGAGGACATCCCGGCGCCCCGGGTGCTTGCTGCTGCTTTCTTGTTCGGAAAGAGGAATACTTTCCCGGTAAACATCCTGGCCAATGAAGATACAACCATCCTCTACGTTCCCAAGTACGAGTTCATGAAAATGCTTCAGTCAGACATCAGGATACTCCAGAACTATCTCAATTCAATATCATCGAGGGCCCAGTTTCTTTCGGATAAAATACGGTTCTTATCATTCAAGACGATCAGGGGGAAGGTAGCTCACTACCTTACAACTCATCTTGAAGAAGACAGAAAGACGGTTTTTCTGAAACACACACAGCAGGAGCTGGCAGAATTGTTTGGCATAGCGAGGCCTTCTCTTGCAAGGACTCTGGGTGAGATGGAGGAAGAGGGAATTATTGAAGCACGGCGAAAAGTCATTGCAATTCTTGATGCCGGGAAGATCAGGGATTTGTTGGAATGAAAGAGGATGACATCTGGATGACATCTGGAAGACATCTGGAAGACATCCGGAAGACATCTGGAAGACATCCGGAAGACATCTAGATGTCATCCCTCCAGCCCCGCCGAAACACAGTCCTTCACCACCCACTCCCCGCTCGAATTGTCCTTTCCCTCAAAAGGCCCTATAGCCCTCTCGTAAATACCGGTGGTGTAAGCTATCGTCATGCCATAGTTGGTGATTGGAATACCGGCATCAACAGCCTCCTTCAACCTGCTCGAGATCTGCTTGCGTGTGATCATGCAACCGCCGCACTGCACTACAAGGAAGTAATCCGTGATATTTCGCGGAAACTCTGCAAGGCCGGCCACTACATCAAACTCAAGCTTTTTTCCCGTGTAATCTTCCAGCCATGCAGGTATTTTGTACCTCCCAATATCATCACAATTCACCTGGTGGGTGCACGATTCGAGTATCAATACCCTGTCGCCGTCGTTCAGATCATCAATCTTAGGGGTTCCCCTCATGTACTCATCAAACGGGCCCTTGTGCCTGGCCAGCAACACACTGAAACCTGTTAAAGGAATGTCACCGGGAAGGATGCGGCTTACCTTTTCAAAGGCCTGGCTGTCAGTTATTGCCAGTGCGGGCTTTATGCCGGAAGTTTCCAGGAAATGTTGCAACTCCGTTTCTTTCACTACTATGTTGATGCAATCATTATCCAGTACATCCCGGATTACCTGCACCTGTGGCAATATCATACGGCCTTCCGGGGCTTCAAGGTCGATAGGGGTGATAAGCAACACATAATCGCCTTTCTTTATAATACCGCCAAGAAGTGAGTTGGTAACATAGGCGGTGGGTGGCATGTGCTTCTTGATGAGGTCGAGGACCGCGGTTGTATTCTTATCTGTAAGGGCTGAAAAATCAATTATATCAGTCCTGTATTCTGTGTGTATCTTCCTGACCATCTCCTGTTTGAGGGGATGGTCATCAGATTTGTTATGAATGAAGATGAAAGGCACGTCATAATCCTTGAAACGCTTCACAAGGTCGCCCTCAAATTGCCCGATATCATTTCCTGTGATCAGTATTATCGCCAGGTCGATGGCCCTGATCACCTGGAGGGTTTTTCTTATCCTCAGTTCTCCCAGCTTTCCTGAATCATCTATACCGGCTGTATCGACCATGATGGCAGGGCCGATTCCGAAGATCTCTACAGATTTCTTTACCGGATCAGTTGTTGTGCCGGCTGTTTCAGAAACAATGGCAATATCCTGTCCTGCAATCGCATTGATGAAGGAGCTCTTACCGTTATTTCTCCTTCCGAATATGCCTATATGTGGTTTGCTTTCTCTTCCTTTTTTCATCGTCGTAGCATTAGTTAATGACCACTCTCCGGGTAAAATGAGGTGAATCTCCCCATTTATCATAAACTATTTTCAGTCCGGCCGGTTCAATCTTTTCGTTCACTTTTTCCATAACAGAACCAACCTGGCCTTCAAAATATGGCTTGTCCCTGTAGAGAGCATATTTTTTTGCGTTTTCGCCCGGCGTCAGGTTCGGCATAAAGACATTTGCCCCCGCCAGAAGCGCCATTGCCCTGCCTGAGGGTGCCAGTACATCAAGTGCAGTGGCAGAGGCAATATTTACGTCCTTCATCATGATCCTTAGCAGAGCTATCATCCTGAGAGTCAGCTCCAGCCTTTCGGCAGGGGATGGTAAATCTTCCTTAGGGTTAAACACCGGTGTATCTTCATGGGGTATATAAGGGCCCATGCCGATCATATCAATATCTAATTCCTTAAAAAGCAACAGGTCTCCGGCAAGTGTTTCGATATCCTGGTAAGGTGCGCCTATCATGACACCGGTACCAACCTGGTAACCTGCATTTTTGAGCGCCTCAAGCGATTTCAGGCGATTCGAATATTCGTGTACCCTGTCGTTGGGATGCCATTTATAGTATAGTTCTTCGGAACTTGTTTCAACCCTTAAAAGATAACGATGGGCACCTGCTTCAAACCATTGCCTGTATGTTTCAGGAGCCTGC
Source organism: uncultured Bacteroidales bacterium (assembly GCA_964644135.1). Taxonomy (GTDB): domain Bacteria; phylum Bacteroidota; class Bacteroidia; order Bacteroidales; family JAGOPY01; genus CAZMOK01. The sequence goes on from CAZXWD010000030.1 coordinate 9,681, forward strand.
TCACCACAGCTCAGCGTAATTCCCAGCTTACCGCCGGATATTTCCTTGATCTGCCTTACCAGCCGGGCAACACGGCTGGTAAAATTTTTATCGGTCCGTTCCCCCGACTGCAGTACAATTGAACCAAAACCATTATCGAAGGCTTGCCTTACGGTGTCTATTACCTGCCTGTCGTCTAGTGTATAGCGCTCAACTTTTTTGTTGTCTTTTCTTATGCCACAATAAAGGCAGTTCTTCCTGCAAATATTGGAAAGCTCTATCAGGCCCCGCAGGTAAACATTGCGACCAACATATTCCTTTCTTACCTTGTCGGCTGTTTCGAACAGCAGGTTCCTTTCGGCCCGATCCTGAGTTGAGAGAAGATGGATTATCTCATCTTTCTCAAGGCTTTCTTTCAATAATATTTGCTCAACTGTTTTCATTCGGGATAAACGCTTGCTTTATATTAAAAATAGAGGTCCCTTTCCCCCTGCCTGATCCTTTCGAGTCTCTGTTTCAATTCACCCCTGAATCTATTATCAACCCCGTTATTCATCTCTTTCTCAATGATCTTCCATCCTTTTTCGGCTGTTTCGTCCTTTGCATAATCCTCAAGGTATTCTGCAAGTGTGAGAATGGCGTTGGGTGTACAAAACCTCTTGATGAAGCCGGGTACTGAAAACTCCATGAAATGCTCTCCGGTCCTTCCCAATCTGTAACACGCAGTGCAAAAGGAGGGCAGGTAACCGTCGTCGAGAAGCTCATCTATCACTTCATCCAGGGAACGGTTATCATGGATCAGGAACTGCTCCCTGTTGGGGTCCTGCTCTTTCTTTACAGTATCTCCGTAAGCGCCCAACTCTATTTTTGTACCTGCATCGATCTGTGAACACCCGAACTGCATCACTTCCTTCCTGATATGCTGCGGTTCCCTTGCTGTAAGTATCATTCCTGTATATGGCACCGCCAGCCGCAATATCGCAACAAGCTTCACGAAATCTTCATCATTTACCATATACTTATCATCTATTTCATAATCGGAAGCCGACTGCAGCCGTGGAAAACTAATGGTATGAGGCCCTATGTTGTAGCATGCTTCCAGGTGGTTCGTGTGCCTGACCAGTCCCATCACCTCAAACCTCCAGTCGTAAAGGCCCATCAGCGCACCTATGCCCACATCGTCGAGTCCCGCTTCCTGTGCCCTGTCGAGAGAGGTAAGCCGAAAATTATAATCCTTCTTTCTGCCACCTGTGTGATAAGCCTCATAAGCTTCAGGATGATACGTTTCCTGGAATATCTGGTAGGTGCCTATGCCGGCTTCTTTTACCAACCTGAAACCTTCTATGTCGAGCGGTGCGGCGTTAATGTTTACTCTTCTTATCTCTCCTTTGCTCTTTCTTACCGAATAAACTGTTTTTACTGTTTCAGCAATGAACTCTGCTGAATAGTCAGGATGTTCGCCATAAACAAGTATAAGTCTTTTCTGTCCTTCATCTTCCAGTGCCTCAACATTCCTGACCAGTTCATATTTTGTCAGGGTCTTCCTGAGGGCCTTCTTATTGCTGGCTTTAAATCCGCAGTATTTGCAGTTGTTTGTGCAATAGTTCCCCACATAAAGAGGGGCAAAGAGAACGATCCGGCCGCCGTACACATTGTTTTTCAATTTCCGTGCACCGTCTTTTATCTTTTCAACCAGTCCAGGCTCTTTTGCATTGATGAGCACTGCCACGTCTCTCAGCGAAAGTCTTTGCTTATTGAATGATTTTTGTATGACCTTGTCAACTTCTTCTTCGTTTGAAGGTGTATTATCCAGGTAGTCCCATATTTCATCCTTATCGATGAAGGGTTCCATGGGCTCATCCTTGATGCGGTATTTTTCAGGATTGAATTTCATGTCATCAGTTTTTAACGCTAACAGGTATGCTAACTGTAAATACACTCCCTTTGTCGGGTTCACTTTCCACTTCTATGGTACCGCCGTAATTCTCTTCAACAAGTTTCTTAACTATTGAAAGCCCAAGGCCGCTTCCGGTAATATTCTTTGTCTTTTCATTCTTTATCCTGACAAATTCATTGAAAAGCTTACCGATATCCTCCTCGCTCATCCCGATACCTGTATCTTCAACTTTTATTACTACCGAACCGTTCTTAGCCCTTGTCGAGATATGGACTTCGCCTCCATCCCTGTTATATTTAACAGCATTCGACACCAGGTTGTTAAGAATGATCTCCATTTCATCCGTATCGGCCAGTATTTCAGGCTGATCGGGGCTTTCAATATATGTTTTCACATTTTTCTGGATCGCCATCGGCTCCATGGTATCCCTTGCCATCCTTGCTATTTCTGAAATATCAACACTTTTCTTCTCGCCCACCTTTTTCCCCGACTCGAGCTTTGTGAGGTCAAGCAGATCCATGATAAGGTTCCGCATTCCCTTTATTCTTTCGATCGACCTGTCGATCATTGTATCATAGTCTTCCAGGTCGTTACCCACCTGCCTGTCCTGCATGATCCTCAGGTACCCTTCAATGGCATTGATAGGTGATTTAAGCTCATGCGACAAAACGGAGAGGAACTGGTATCTTACCTGTTTCCCTTCTACGTTCATCTGCCTTGTCATGCGTTTCAGGAATAGGTTTTTGGTGATCCCTTCCATGGCAGCTTTCAGCTCATCCGGGGTAAACGGCTTGGGCACGAAGTTGTATGCACCGTTATTGGTAGCTTTTACTGCCAGTTCTAGCGATGCATATGAGGTGATCATCATCACCCTTGCATCGATCTTTTTATTGTTGATGTATTCGAGCACCTCAATACCGTCGATCCCGGGCAATTTGTTGTCGAGCAGTATGATATCCACATGCTGGCTGTCTATGATCTCTATGGCTTTCTCCCCTGTTTCAGCGTCAATCATCTCAAAATCAAAATCTTCATCCATAAAAGGATAGCCAACAGTGAAATTCCTGAGGATCCGGTTTATTCCCGACCTGATCCCCGGTTCGTCATCTACTACAAGAACTTTTAGTGTTGCCATGATTTCTAGTTAATTGGTAATTTGTGATTACTTTTCTATGTCTAATGAATGCTCTATTGTTCACTCATATCTTCAACAACTTATTGATCTCGCGTTCGAGCTGGTCGGTGCGGAGGCCTTTTTCCAGGAATTTGTCTGCCCTTATCCATGCCCTGTCTTCTTGGGTTTCGGTACCGAAGCTTAAGCCTGTTTCGGCAGTGACCGCGGAGGCAATAATTACAGGAACCTCCGGATATTTTTGCTTCATCTTGTATGAAAGGATAAAGCCACTGTCTTTGTTCTCCATCATGAGGTCGAAGATGGCAAGGTCGGGCCTTTCTGTGTCGAGCATATTTTCCCCGTCTTTCTGGCTTTCAGCCTTTATCACTTCAAAACCCAGGTTCTTCACCTGTAATTCAAGCTGGGCCAGGTAGTCGATATCGTCATCTACGATCATTATTTTCTTTCTTGTTTCAGTCATCTCTTTAGCTTTTAATTGTTCTACGCGGTATTTCAATGATGAAGGTCGTTCCCGTTGGCCCTTTCTCCGGGTCGTGGTTCGACTTTACGTTAATCTTTCCTTTATGCATTTTCACTATTCCGTAAACAAGCGGAAGGCCGAGTCCGGTTCCTTTTCCAACTTCTTTTGTTGTGAAGAAAGGAGTGAAGAGCTTATCCATATGCTCAGGCTTAATACCAGTACCGGTATCACTTATTGAGATCTTCATGTCATCACCCTTTTCCTCCAGCAGGAGTTTCAGGTCCCCTCCTTCCGGCATTGCCTCCACGGCATTTTTTTCAAGGTTTGTCAGCACCTGTATCATTTGATCCGTATCTATCATTGCCACCGGATCCTCAGCTCTGTTTTCAAACTCCACTTTCACTTTTCCGTTGGTTATGATCGATTCGATGCTCTTTTCAATGAAATCAACCAGATCCACCTCCGAATGCTTCACCTGGTTTTTGCGCGCAAAGTTGAGCAACCCGCCCACAATGTTCTTGCACCTCTGCGTCTGTTCCACAATCAGGTTCAGGTCCTGGTACAGCGGGCTGTCTTTGGATGTTTCCTCTTTCAGGATGTTGCTGTACATAGTAATAACACCTAACGGGTTGTTCAGTTCATGGGCAATCCCCGCCGAGAGCTGTCCCATATTGGCCAGTTTCTCAGAGTGCTTAAGTGCCTGCCTCGTGGTTGCCAGTTTCTCATTGGATTCGTTGAGATCCACCACAAGGTTGTGCAGCTTTTCAATTGTATAGGGAAGGCACATCTCACTCTCTGCGAGGCCTTCTACAATTGCCCTGGCATGGGCATAGCAGGTTGAATACCCGCATGCCCCACAGTTGAGATGGTCGGAAATATCTTTTTTCCCCATATTCTCAAGGACTTTGTCGATCTCTTCCTTGTCCACAACCTGGCTGCGCTTGTCTTCTTTCTCAAAAGACTGCTGATAATCGAGGCAACTGCATTTTTTTACATTCTCTTCCCAACTGCCCACATCAAGTTTTTCGAGCTTATCATTAACATAATTACTGATGCGGATGGTCCTTTCGAACTTGCTGCCGCCATTGCTCATACCCGGTCCCATAATGCAGCCGTCGCAGCAAAGGACTTCAAGATGCTGAGATTTGATCAATCCTGATTCGAATTCCCTGAGCGCTTCCTTGAAGTTTTCCTTTCCTTCGGCAACTAGAATGTTCCCGTCGCAAATGTCATCCTTTTTGCCTGAAGTCTGGAGCAGTCCGCGGCTCACCGGGAAAACGGCGCCTTTGCCTGACCTGGGCTCGTCAAACTCACCCGGTTCAACATCCAGGTCCATAAGGCCAGCTTCATTCAGCATACTGCGCAGTTCCTTGAAGGTCAACCCTTCGTCAACTTCCATCGATTCGGATTTCTTAGCTACGCAGGGCCCTATGAAAACAATGCTTGCATCATCGCCGTGCATCTGCCTTATTATCCTTGCCGTTGCAACCATCGGTGAAACAATGGGCGCCAGGTTTTCAACAAGGTCGGGATGGTAGTACGATATGTAATTGACAATTGCCGGGCAATCGGATGAAATATAGCGCTTTCCTGTATTCTCCCCGAGTATCTTCGAATATTCCCTTGCTACCATATCGGCACCAAACGACACTTCTATTACTTTGTCGAAACCAAGGTTCCTGAGCATAGTCACCATCTGGCGGGGATCTTTCAATTCAGTGAATTCTGCCGGAAAGCTGGGAGCAATGATCGCAATTGCCGGTTCCTTCCTTTTCAGTATCTGCCCTATTTCATTGCCTGTGAGAAGAAACTGTTTTGCATCCTGGCTGCACACCCTCACACAGTTACCACAACCAATGCACCTTTCGGAGATAACCTCGGCCTGGCCGTTCATGATCCTGATGGCCTTGGCCGGGCACTCCCTAACGCAGGTGTAGCAAACCCTGCACCTGTCTTTGACGGTGAATACCAGTTGTCTGTCTTTTCTGTTGTGGGCGCTCATTGTGGTTGTTGTTTTATTTTAAAACATCTCTTTTCTTATAGTGAGTATGTAGCAGTTCATGGCAGATGTGGCCACCGGGCTCTCCCAGGAAGGTTTCATAAAGCTCCAGTATCTCCGGGTTCTTGTGGGAAACCTTTATTGAATCTGTCTCATCAATGTTGTAGAGCGATTTCATTCTTGCTTTTATATCATTATTGTCGGCGCCTATCCTCTGCCCACCTCCTGCAATGCATCCGCCCGGGCAGGCCATCACCTCAATAAAGTGGATGTCGTCCCTGCCGTTCCTTATCTCTTCGAGAAGTTTTTTGGCATTGCCAAGGCCGCTCACCACCGCCACTCCTAACTCTATTCCGTCAACGGCTATTTTAGCTTCTTTCCTTCCTTCGAGGCCTCTTACCTGTGGAACCTTGAACTGCACCATATCCTTTCCTGTAAGCTTGTAATAGGCAGTTCTGATAGCCGCTTCCATCACCCCGCCGCTGGCCCCGAAGAGTTTTCCGGCCGAGGACCTGATGCCGAGCGGTGAGTCGGCTGTTTCCGGTTCGATATTATGTATGTCGATCCCGTTCATTTTAACAAAATCAACGAATTCACGTGTTGTCAGAACGGCATCCACTTCGGTTATGCCTTTCCTGGTCATCTCGCTGCGCTGCCCTTCGAACTTTTTAGCTGTACAGGGCATTATTGAGACGGTGTAAATGTTTTCGGGATCCAAATTTTCCTTTTGAGCAAAATAGGTCTTGATGACCGTGCCGAGCATCTGCTGGGGTGATTTACAGGTCGAAAGGTTCGGGATGAAATCCTGTGCAAAGGTTTCGGCATATTTTACCCAGGCCGGGCAGCAGCTTGTGATCATCGGTAGTTGCCCGTCGTTCTTGAGCCTGTCGATCAGTTCATTCGACTCCTCCATAATGGTGAGGTCGGCTGAGAATGTTGTATCAAACACTCTGTCGAATCCAAGCTTGCGGCATGCGGCGTTGAGAATTCCATTCAAGTCCCTGCCTGATTCTATTCCGAAAGCCTCGCCTAACGAAACCGAAATAGCCGGGGCATACTGTATTGCTACGGTCTTTGCAGGATCATTCAGCGCTTCCTGGATCTCAGCAAAATGGTTCTTTTCTGTAAGGGCGCCCGTGGGGCAAACCATGATGCACTGTCCGCAGTTCACACAACCTGAAGTGTTGAGGCCCATATTAAACGTTGTGCCAACTTCTGATTTGCTGCCGCGATTTATGAATTCTATGGCAGAAACCCCCATTACCTCTTCACAAACTCTAATGCACCTTCCGCAGAGTATGCACTTGTCGGGGTCCCTTACTATGCTGGGGCTCGACCTGTCGATCTTGAAATTATTCTTCACCCCCCTTATCCTTCTTTCTGTCACATGCAGTTCGCGCGACCATTTTTGCAACTCACAGTTACCGCTTCTGACACAGTACAGGCAATCATCGGGATGGTTTGAGAGGAGCATTTCCACGATCATCTTCCTGGATTCCACGACCCTGGGTGAATGAGTTTGTATCGTCATGCCTTCTTCCGCAGGATAGGAGCAGGAGGGGATGAGTTTGCCGTTGTTTTCATTTTCAACCACACACATCCGGCACGAACCGGTAGGTGCCATATCTTTCATATGGCACATTGTGGGCACCTTCACTCCGTTCCGGTTCAATACATCAAGTATTGTTTCCCCGTTTTCGGCCTGGACTGTTTTGTTGTTTATTCTTATATCAAAGCTCATCAGTATTTCTTTTTAGAGAGTTTATCACACGATCTCGATTGCATCGAACTTACATTTTTCGGCACACGCGCCGCATCCTATACATTTGTCCTCCACAATGAAGTGGGGGGTTTTTTTGCTTCCTATAATTGCATTGGTAGGGCATTTCTTTGCACACACCGTACAACCGTTGCACTTTTCAACATTAATCTTAAAGACCCTGAGGCTTGTGCATGCACCTGCCGGGCATTTCCTTTCAAAAACATGCGCTTCATATTCGTCCCTGAACCACCTCAGAGTGCTCAGCACAGGATTTGGTGCTGATTGTCCCAGTCCGCAGAGCGATGTTTCCTTTATCACTTTGCCCAGTTTCTCGATCTGCATCACTCCTTTGAACCTCTCGAGAGCATCAGAACTTCCATTCACCGGCTTATTGGTAATGCTTTCGAGTATTTCAAGCATCCTTCTGGTCCCTTCCCTGCAGGGGATACACTTTCCACAGCTCTCCCTCTGGATGAAGTCCATGAAGAACTTTGCAACATCCACCATACAGGTGTCTTCATCCATCACCACCAGTCCTCCAGAACCCATCATGGCCCCGACTTCCAGCAATGACTCATAATCTATCTGGATATCGAGGTTCTTTTCGGTAATACATCCTCCCGAAGGTCCTCCTATCTGTACGCTCTTGAATTTCTTGTTGTCTTTAACACCACCCCCTATCGTAAAGATTATATCCCTGATGGTTGTACCCATGGGTATTTCCACCAGTCCTGTAAGATGGATCTTACCGGAGAGGGCGAATACTTTGGTGCCTTTGCTTTTTTCGGTCCCGATAGAGGCGAAATTCTCAACTCCCATTTCGAGTATGCCGGGGATATTGGCAAGGGTTTCTACATTGTTTATTATGGTAGGCTTTCCAAAGAGGCCTTTACTGGCCGGGAAAGGTGGCCTTGGCCGGGGCATTCCCCTTTTTCCTTCAACGCTGTGGATGAGGGCTGTTTCCTCTCCGCAGACAAAGGCGCCGGCACCTTTTTTTATGACCAGGTCGAAGTTGAAGGAATGGCCGAATATCTCATTACCCAATAATCCATATTCATAAGCTTTGCTGATGGCTGTCTTGAGCCTGCTTATTGCCAGCGGGTATTCGGCGCGTATATAAACATAAGCCTTACTCGCACCTATAGCATAAGCCGCTGTGGCCATTCCTTCTATCAACCTGTGCGGGTCTCCTTCAATAATGGCCCTGTCCATGAAGGCACCGGGATCACCTTCATCTGCGTTGCAGATCAGGTATTTCTGATCGGCTTTTTCCCCGGAAGCAAATTTCCATTTCAGTCCTGCGGGAAAACCACCGCCCCCGCGCCCTCTCAGGCCACTTTTCACAATATCTTCACAAACCTCTTCAGGTTCTTTGTCCTCAAGTACCCTCAGGAAACCGGCATACCCTCCGCGGGCAATATATTCTTCAATACTTGTAGGATCAACTATTCCACAATTCTTAAGTACCACCCTCTGCTGAGGCTTGAAGAAGGGATGTTCCTCAATGAAAGGTACATTATCCCATGGTCTTGCCATCGCGTTCCGGAACTGCCCGATAACTTTGTCCCTGGGAATTTTGAATGAAAAAACATTATCGAGCAATTCGCCCGCTTTTTCATGTGTAATGTTTTCAAATGATACCCGGTTTTGGCCAGGTATCATCACATCCACTATAGGTTCGGAAGAGCAAAGGCCGATACATCCGGTTTCTATGACCTCGGCATCAATCTTTTTTACTTCCAGGTAAGATTTTATCTCACTAAGTGTTTTAGCTGCCCCGGCACCAAGTCCACAGGTTCCGGCACCCACATAGATTACCGGCTTTTCTGTTACATCATGCCTTAGCTTAGGTATCAGGCCTTCTTTCTTTGCCAGGCCCTGAACCCCTTTACCCGTAAGGATATCTTCGATCAATATATTCTTAATTTCCTGCTGGTTCATGAGTTTCAACTTTAGAGTTATCTTCCTGAGCTTTATAGTCTTCTATTATCTGCCTGATTGATTCCGGGGTCACCTTTGCATGGAATTCTTCATTAACAGAGATCAGCGGCGCCAGTCCGCAGGCCCCTATACAGGCAACCACTTCGAGGCTGAACAGGCCGTCGCGCGAAGTCTGGCCCGGCTCCACTTTCAGGATTTTTTGCAGTTCTTCCAAAACGGTCAGGGAGCCAAGCACGTGGCAGGCTGTACCCCTGCAAACCTGTATGTGGTATTTACCAAGGGGCTCAAAGCGGAACTGGTTATAGAAAGTGGCCACACCGTATATCTTGCTTGCCGGGAGATCCAGGTATTCACCAACATCTTCAATCGTCTCTCTGGATATGAATCCCTGTTCTTCCTGGATCTCCTGTAATATAGGTATTAAGCTTTCTCTGCCACTTCCGCTGTATTTCGACAATATTTCTTCAGTTCTTCTTTTCATCGCTTAGTTATTTATTAGATTCCCTGTGACCGGGTAATTGTAGCCTGTTCAGGCCATATGGGCTTTCTGCCTTTTCAGGAGGGTTTCAACCTCTTTGAGCAGTTTTGCAGCTTCAACCGGTTTCCTCAGAAAGCCGTCAACACTTAACCATACTGAAGGGCCTTCCTCTGATTTGTAATCAACACCGGCGTTTCCCGTAATGGTATCCTTGACGAGCAGTACATCGAGCTCTTTGTAATTGGGGTCTTTCCTGAACTCGCGTGCCATCTGCTGTACACTGGGATTAGTTGTGGTAAGGATGTCGATGGAGCTGTTCATCATTACCGGCATGTGTTTGAATTCGGGGTTTTCGCTGAATTCTTTTGCCATTTCAAATCCTTCGAAATGCGTTGTCATCATTACGTCAAGGATTGCCAGGTCGGGTTTTTCAGCCCATGCTTTCTTGAAGCCTTCAACCTTATCGGTTGCTGTGATCACTTCATAACCTTCTTTCTTCAGAATTGCGCTTACAACTGTGAGAATGTCAATGTCGTCGTCTACGATGAGAATTTTGTACTTTTCCATTGTTTTCATTTTTTGATGTTTTGAACTTGAATGATTACGATACAAATGTACCTCGCTTAACCTGTTGTGAACAAGGCTATTAAGTACTGTTTTTAACCGATACTTTAAGGTAATTCCGGGGCATTGGGGGTGTAAAAACCTACCTCGCAACACTGTAAAAAAGAGAAATGCACCCTGTAAAAAGTTACTGGTTCTCCTCCTGGTGCTCACCTCTTACCACTTACCATTAACGCTTATCCCTTAACACTAAATAAGCTATTTTTGTATGATAAATCCGGTCCTGCATGGTAAAGCTCATTGCACTCATAATTGCCGCCATCTTACAGATCATCGCTGCATTCGGTGCAATATGGCTTATCCGGATAGCAAAAGGCAAAATATCCTGGGGGCTGATTGCCATTGCCTTTATTTTTATGGCTTTCAGGCGTATAATTGAACTCAGTCAGTTCCTAGGGGGCGACAGCACACAGCTTTCCGACACAAGCACCTGGATTGGCATTATCATTTCGGTATTGATGGCTATTGCTGTATTGTTTATCGGTAAGATCCTCTTTTCGTACAGTAAGATCGAAAAGGCAAGGCATGAGTCGGAATCTCAGTTCAGGGCACTATTCAACAACAGCAGTGACGAGATTTTCCTTGCCGATCTTGAAGGTAATTTTCTCGAAGTGAATCAATTGGCCTGTGAAAGCCTGGGCTACAGCCAGGAAGAGTTCAAAAATATGAACTTCAAAGATATCAAGACCGCTAAATATGCCAGGCTGGTCGATAAAAACATCCGTGAGATCCTCGAATCGGGCCAGCATATTTATGAATCAGAACATATCGCCCGCGACGGAAGGATCCTTTCTCTTGAGATGAACAGCCGGGTGATCGATTACAAAGGCGAAAAGGCTATTTTCTCCATTGCCAGGGATATCACTGAAAGGAAAAACATAGAGCAGAACATTCTGAAGGCTGTTATCAAAGCAGAAGAGAAGGAGCGCAAGAGGATCTCGAAAGAGATCCACGACGGGCTTGGTCCCTTGTTATCAACCATAAAGCTTTATGTTGGTGAATTCAAGGCTGAGGATAACACCAAGAAGGAACAGGAGGAGCTTTTCAGGCATGCCAGCGAACTTATCGATGAGGCCATATCCAATACCAGGTCCATTTCCAACACACTCACACCAAGGATAATCAAGGATTTTGGCCTCGTTAAGGCAGTGGAATCCTTCTGCAAAAAGATCAACCGGACCAATGCGATCAACATAAAATTCGAAACTACCGATATAAACGAAAAATTTGAAGAAACCCTCGAAATACTCATCTACCGGATCATTACTGAGTTGATCAACAATACAATAAAACACGCCAAAGCAAATAAGATCGAGATATACCTGGAAAAGTTCGATGATGTGCTCCAGATGACTTATCTTGACGACGGAATTGGTTTTGACAAGGAAAAAGTGCTGTCGGAGGCCAGCGGGGGAATAGGGCTCAAGAATATCATCAGCAGGCTCCATTCTGTGAACGGTACATACCAGATACACTCAAAGCCCGATGTAGGCACCCTGGTAGTGATCGAAGTAAAGATCAATGAAAAGGTTAAAAAGCCCGGTGATGAAAAGGATATCAGGAAGTGAACCGTTCAAGACCGGCGATGGTTATTAATATAGTGCTGCAGGTTATAATACAATTCATAGAATATCACAATGGCTGAAAAATTGAGGATCATTATCGTTGACGACCATGAATTCTTCCGCAGCGGAGTGAAGATGGTGATCAACAAGCTCAAATACGCAAAAGTGGTTGCCGAAGCGTCCAATGGAAAGGAATTCCTTGAGGTGATCAAAGACAAGGAAGCCGATATTATTCTAATGGATATTGAAATGCCCATTATGAATGGAATTGAGGCAACCGAAAAGGCCCTTGAAGAATATCCCGACCTTAAGATTGTTGCCCTAACCATGTTCAATGATGAAGAATATATTGACCGGATGGTCGATGCCGGGGCAAGTGGTTTCCTGCTCAAGAACATTTCGAAGGAGATCCTTGACCAGGCCCTTCAGTCGATAGCCTCCGGAAACACTTATTATTCGCCCGAGCTCTGGGAATACTTCTCGAAAAAGATATCACAGGAAAAGAAGGCAGGGGAGATGGAGCAGCAATTCACCAAAAGGGAAATGGAAGTCCTTACACTCATCTGCGACGGCCTTAGCAACAAGGAAATCGCTGATAAGCTGTTCATCAGTGAGCGCACTGTTGTAGGGCACAAATCCAACCTGCTGGCAAAAACGAATACAAAGAGTACGATTGGTTTGCTTTCTTATGCGATAAAGAACAAGCTGGTTGAGATCTAGGGACGACGTCTCTCGCTTTTTATAATTTGAGGAATTTTTATTT
>CAZXWD010000030.1:22383-29483 GCA_964644135.1 uncultured Bacteroidales bacterium
GTGAGCCCGATACGCGGCAGGCGCTCACCAAGAAAATCCTTGACCAGCAAATAATTGTTCCACAGATAATCCAGAAGCTCATCCAGCCAGGCATCACCGTGACGGTAGGCCGCTTCGCTGGCTACCATCCCGAAAATATTCGGGCTTAAATGCACTTTATCCATCTCTTTTTGGTAAGCTTTAAGGTGTTCTTCATTTTGAATGATGATCTGGGAGGTGAAAAGGCCCGCGAGGTTGAAAGTCTTGCTCGTGGAAAGGCAGGTGACGGTTTGCTGTTCAATGTCGCCGGAGATCTTTGCCATGGGAATATGCTTATAAGGACTAAAGACCAGGTCACAATGGATTTCGTCTGATATGATAACAGCCCCATATTTAACGCAAAGCTCACCGGCTGTTTGCAGTTCATCGAGGGTCCAGGACCTGCCTACCGGGTTATGCGGGCTGCAAAGGATCAGCATTTTTGCCCCCTCTTTAAGCTTCGTCTCAAGGTCATCAAAATCCATTGAATAGTTGCCGTCCTTTTCAATGAGCTGATTGTATAACAGCTTACGGTCATTTTTCTCAACTGCACTGAAGAACGGGAAGTATACAGGTGGCTGTATGATGATCCTGTCGCCCGTCCGGGTGAGGGACCTTACCAGCAGGTTAACTCCGGTAACAATACCCGGGCTGAACAGAACCGACTCTTTGCTGATCTCCCAGTCATGCCGCCGTTTTTGCCATTCTATGAATGCTTCGAAATAACTGTCGCTCATTACTGAATAGCCATAGATGGGATGCGATGCCCTTTCCTTTAATGCTTCAGATACTGCCTCAGGCACAGGAAAATCCATATCGGCTACCCACATAGGGACGACGTCCCTGTTGCCGAATATTTCGCCCCGCATATCGTACTTTACGCTGGAAGTGCCTTTGCGGTCTGTTATCCTGTCGAAATCTGCTGCCATAATCTACAAAATAAAAGAGCGGGGAGAAAGTCATTGCACCCCGCCCTAAAATCTTCAATCTGTATTATCAGAACTTTATGAGTCAAAGGCTTTCTCAGCCTAATCCCATAATTACCAGTTCTTAAATCGTTATTCTCAAATCTAATGAGAATCGCCGATAACCTTGAACTGATCGCCGGTATCATCAACGATCCGCTTGTACCAGTCTTCACCGTAGCCGGGAAATTCAAGTTTGGGGTTCTGTTTACCGGGATTGGGCTCTTTCACGTTCCCGTCCATATATTTTGTGAAGAGATAGTGGTAGAAATCGCGCCATTGAAGCACAGTTTCATTACCCAGATCAGTTGAATAATCGGTAAGGAAAGCTGCCGCCATTTCAGGCGATTTTTCATAGAGCATCGTTGCCAGTTCATCCATTACAGCAACCTGTTCTATGAAGCCTTCCTCCATTTCCTGCTGTACTTTTTCTATTTCCGGATGTATGATGTTGTAACGTGTATAGGCAAAATTCGATACCTGGTTGAACACCCAGAAAGCGGCATCATCTTTAAACTCCATCATTGAACCATACCCTTTCGCCATTTTTTCAGGAGTTTCTGTTATAGAACAATACATTGGCATGTAAACGCAGCTTGCGGCATCGTCAACGCCAAACCAGAAAACGCCACCAACCGGGTCGGGCAGCCAGTTCCTCATCTGCCCTACGAACGAGAACCCGGTTTGCTGAGTTGCAGTGGCCCTCTCGTTGCAATAAGTAACACCGTCAACTTCCCAGGTAAGGGGGCGCCAGCGGTAAGGGTTCTGGAACGGCCCTGCACCGATGTCCATCCGCATATCGAGCTCCGTGCCTTCAAGATGGTCACGCATGCCGTTCATTACCTGGTGTACATCAATCTTTTCATCCGGCTTGATCCATAGTGGCATCCTGTTGGTTGCATATTCGTTCGGGTTCTTTGTTCCATCGGCAAATTTCTTGTCGTGCTTTATATCGCGGCCCGAAGCATAACCGAAGTATTTATCCATACCACTTTTAATCGATCTGAAGAACGACCACACCCTGATCTCGCAAAATCTTGCACCGCCAAAACTTACAGGCGCATAGGTGTCGGAAAAGCTGAAATTTTCATCTTTACCTTCATACCATCCCATTTCACGGGCAAAATCGATCGTTTCTTTTTCGTAAACACAGGTAACTTCAGGATTGAAAATATCATCAATGTTCTCGGAAGTGATCGAAGTTTCGCCGTCGGCCATAGGGAAAGTTGTTATCCTTGCCTGGTTGGCATGTGCACAAACATAACCATCAGGTACCTGGAGGGCCACCCAGACCGCACCTTTTTTGCCGTCACCCTTGCCTATCATTTCCAGGATCCACACTTCGTCCTCATCGGCAATTGAAAATGATTCGCCTGAGCTGTAGTAACCATATTTTTCAACAAGTTCGGTCATGATCTTTATCGCTTCCCGGGCCGATTTCGACCTCTGAAGCGTTATGAACATAAGGCTGCCGTAATCAATCAAGGCTCCCGTTTGCTTTCCGGTCCCCAGTTCAGGCCTTCCACCATAAGTGGTTTCTCCAATGGAAACCTGGTGCTCGTTCATGAGGCCTACCACATTATAAGTTTCCCTGGCCTGTTCAATCTGACCAAGGTATTCACCGGTGTCCCACTCATATACATCGAGCATGGTACCTTCGGGGTATGTAGCGGCCGGCCAGTGGTATAATTCGCCATAGAGTACATGAGAGTCTGCTGCGTAGCTTATCATTACGCTTCCGTCCTTGGATGCTCCTTTCGTAACCAGGAAGTTTGTGCATGCAAAAACAGACTGCAATGAGAAAACCACTGCAAGTGTCAGGAATAATTTCTTTTTCATAGAAGATTGTTTTTTCGTTTTCATTGAAGCGCAAAAATAAGAATTTTAAAATATGGTGGCTGGAAAGAGGCCGTCCGGTGAAAAACTGGCAAGAAATTTGCGCTATTTATTTAAAAAAATGAAACATTTTATCTGTAGTTACCGAAAAACTTGGTAATACCTTAATATTTAGATAATTTTGTTAAAAATCAGAACATAATGGAAGAGAAAGCAAAAAAAACAAATATCTGGCTGATCATCAGCATTATTCTTGCCGTTGCAATTGTAGGATTGTTCATTTGGTTCATGACAACCAAATCGCATCTCGACAACCTTCTTGATGAAAAAGAACAGTTAAGGACGGAGCTGGCCACTGAGCTTGACTCACTCATGAGTGAGCATGAGATGGTTAAGGCTGCTTATGGTGACTTGTCTGATTCGCTATACGTCAAGGACAGTATCATACAGCAGAACGCCAAAGAGATCAAAAGACTGCTCAACACCGAATGGGAATATTACAAGGTCAAAAAGAAGCTTTCAAGTCTTCAGACCGTTGCACAGGGGTATGTCAGGCAGATGGATTCACTTTACAGGGTCAATGAAGAACTCACACAAGAGAACATTGCTATGAAAAAAGACATTGAAACCCTGAAAGACGAGAAGGACGAAATAGAAAAAGTAAGGCAGGAGCTGACCAAACAGGTAGAGATCGCTTCTGCGCTCAGGGCGTACAACATAGAGGCAATGCCTGTAAGGTTCCGCACGTGGGGCAACAAGGAAGTGCCTACGGATAAAGCCAAACGGGTTGAAAGGATCAAGGTGTGCTTCCTCCTTAGTGAAAACGAGATCACCTCCGCGGGAGAAAAGGATGTCTATATCAGGATAGCCCGGCCCGACAAGGAGATCCTGACAAAAACACGCGATGATGAATATACTTTTGAACACAATGGAGAAATGCTCCAGTATTCGATCATGAAAACGGTTGACTACCAGAACCAGCCTCTCGACATTTGTGTTTACTGGCAGAAGCAATATTCATCGCAGGAACTTCAGGAAGGGCTCTACCATGTCGACATCTTTTGCGATGGCGAGGAAATAGGCCATTCAACTTTCACGCTCAGATAGCAATTGAGAAACATCACCTGATCTCTTTGTGAAAAAAACGGAAGGTTCAGTCTTTCGGATTTTCGGCACCCGCCTTAGCGGGCTTCATCCTCTTTGTATATAATTTTTCCACCCACACAACCCAGAGGGCAAAGATAACCACATAGAAGAGCGCCCTGATAATATAATCATGGGCAAGGTCGAAATATTCGGGCCTGTTCACTACAATTACTGACAGCGACACTATCCTGAAAAGGTTAACACCGTGGATAAGGATTATCCCGAGCGGTATGAACCATGCCTTATGCTTCCAGGGGCCCGGATAAACAAGAAATAAGAGGATTACCTGCAGCAACTGCTTGAAACCGGAGCAGCTCATGTTAACCCCTATGAACCCGTTGTTCTCAAAGAACATAGTCCGCTTTGCGTCGTCTGCATTGATACTGATACCTATCAAATCCCCAACGATCCACTTGCTCTGGAAATAGATCTGGTCGGCAAGCCACTGCCTTGCAGCCAGGATCTGGTCCGTTACGGGAACATAATCGAGCTGAATAGCCCAGAATCGATATGAATAGTGTATAACGAGGGTTATGGCCATGAAAAGGAATACTTCGCGTAGTGCATAAAGATTGTACTCCTTTATTAACTCATTGATCTTCTTTATTATAGACATGGCCAGTCATTTAATGGGCTTACGCCCGAACGAGGCACGAAAATAAAAAGATTTTAATATATTTGGCCGTAAATCAGATAAAATGCCAAGTTCCCACCACCGGCACCGACCATCAAGAAGAAAGTCCAGCCCTTTCCGGCGTTTCCTTGAGACCCTCGGACTTGTCAAACGACGGTCGTCGGGACGGCATAGTGGGGCCCATCCCGGCATCAATTACGAAGCATACGAAAAATACAAAGAGGAACGAAGCAGTTTTTCTGATAAACCCGCCAAAACACCTGAAAGAGAAAGTTCCAGCCCCGGTTCAAGCGAAATGACCGAAAAACTAAAGGAGCTGAAGAGGGAAGACCGTCAAAAAGACAAGATCAGGAAAAAGATCAGGAAAAAGCAGCGAAAAGAGTACAGGAAAAGAGAGGCCGGAAGGTCGTTGCGGCAAAAACTTCTGACTGTATCCAAAGGGCGTGATGAATTCGGAGAAAAGAAGAAAGCGGCCCTTTTTTCGAAGAGGAATGTTTTCTATCATAACTTCGTTTACATTGTCAATTCCACGGCCATCTACATCCTTGCCTTCATCATCACCTACCTGGTTTACTGGCTGGCAGAAATGCTCATGGCGTCCCTTTACGGGCTGGATTCAATCCTTTACTACTACGACCTGAAATTCAACGATTATTCTCCCTTCTGGACCAGGTTCAACATCCTTGTAATTACTGGTGTACCGCCCTTCCTGAGCCTTTTTATCGGACTGCTCATTCACCGGAGGATATTCAAGCTAAAGCGCTTCAGCAGCATACAGAAGCTGTTTCTGTTGTGGTGGGGGCTTCACTCAATAAATCATTTCTTCGGTGCATTTGCATCGGGTATAGTGACCGACGAGGGGTTTGGCTATGTTGCAGCCTGGCTTTACATGAATACTGCCTTTAAATTCATGTTTGCCATTATAGCGCTGTTCATGCTCGGGGTGATCGGTTACTACTCCAAGCAACACTTCCTTGAAACTTCCAATTCCCAACACCGGATCAAGAGGGAAAATCAATCCTCGTTTATTTTCACCCAGGCACTAATACCGTGGATATTGGGAACAGCGATCCTTCTGCTTGTGAGGATACCTCATAACTTCGATTATCCCTATGAAACGCTCATGCTTTTTTCCATGGCGTTCCTTATCGTGCCGGCGTTTTTCAACACCAAAGTGAAGCCAAAGCTGAATCTCCTGAAGCTGAAGAAAAAGTACAATATCAGCGCTTCTTACATAATACTGATGTTGCTTGTGGTTGTCTTTTACAGGGTTGTGCTTGGAATAGGGCTTCACTTCATTATAAAGATCTCCGTATCCATATCACCAGCCAATATATAGCACGGTTATTTTCGTCCGAAATCAGCAGGTATCTCGCCCCACACGGCTGTGTTCCACTTTCTTATTTCTGAAGAGTAATTGTTTTCCCGGAGCCAGTTTTCGGCCCTTTCAACAAGGTTGAAGACCTTGGCATTTTTTCTTGTACGGAGGAGTTTCGAATTTGCCTTTTTATCTCTCACCCATTTAATGGCCGTACGGGAGTCGGAGTATATGATGGCTGATCTGCCTTTTTTCCCAAGCAATGCCAGGGCATGCACTATAGCAAGGAATTCCCCGATATTTACCGTAGCATCTTCATAAACACCCTCATGGAATATCTCTTTACCTGTACCGGTTAAAACTCCCCTGTATTCCATTTTACCCGGATTGCCGCTGCATGCAGCATCCACGCTTATGCTATCCTGAACCGGCATCCCTGCCGCTTTTATTTCTTCTTTTGTCAGTGTTTTGAATGACTTCTTTTTACCCACGTAATCGGCGGCCCTTCCTTTCCATGCTTCCTCAGCCTCACCCTTTTCCGTAAAAGACTTGTACGCAGCGCCCGGATAGTTCCTGATCTGTTCCTGGCATTCTTTCCAGTTATCGAAAATTCCCGGCCTGTGTCCTTTCCAAACAACGTAATATTTCACTTCAGTATAATTTAGATACAAATTTAAGGTAATATCAGCCTGCCGCTGTCAAATTTTGTATTTGTAAATTTGCCTTCAATATATCGTCATATGAATACAAAGCGATTCACTTTACTGTTCATCCTTCCCTTTATACTGATGGCCTGCGGAAGGGGAAAGATCTTTGAAGAACATAAGAAGATCGACAATATGACCTGGGACCGTTTCGAGGTCATTAAATTCGACATTCCCATAGAAAAAACAGGTGTCCCCTACGACCTGATTTTAGCCATGAGGCATCATACCGACATCCCCTTCGACGAAGTGGAGATCAATTTCACCATGCGGACACCCGGTGGGGAAACAAGATCGAGGGACTACACAATTCGTATCAGGGACCGGGAAGGGAACCTCGTAGGTGACGGGATGGGCGCCCTGTGGGATATCAGGGTACCCATGAAAGAGGGTTATGTTTTTTCAGAAGAAGGGGTGTGCGAGGTCGAAATTGCCAACAGGATGCACAGGCTGAAAACTGTTGGTGTAATGGAAATAGG
>CAZXWD010000031.1:0-19355 GCA_964644135.1 uncultured Bacteroidales bacterium
ATGGTAGAGACCTCCGGGGCGCTGAAAACCCTTGCAGTAAGCCTCATGCATATTGCCAATAATATCCGGTTGCTTGCCTCAGGGCCCAGGTGCGGGATCTCGGAGATCATTCTTCCGGCAAACGAACCGGGTTCGTCCATTATGCCCGGAAAGGTCAATCCCACCCAGGCCGAAGCCATCACAATGGTTTGTGCACAGGTGATCGGAAACGATACCGCCATCAGTGTCAGTGGTACCCATGGCCATTTCCAGTTGAATGTCTTCAAGCCGGTCATGATCCATAACCTGCTGCAATCGGCAAGGTTGCTTGGCGACTCCTGCGTATCTTTCAACGACAACTGCGTTGAAGGTATCGAGCCGAACAGGGAGAACATCAAAAAGAACCTGGAAAACTCCCTCATGCTGGTCACTGCCCTCAACACTCATATTGGTTACGATAACGCAGCCAAAATAGCCAAGAAGGCACATAGTGAAGGCAAGACACTGAAAGAAGCAGCGCTGGAACTACAACTTCTTACCGAAGAAGAATTTGATGAGTGGGTTGATCCGTCAAAGATGCTGGGCAAGCGCTAGAAGCTGCTTTCAGGGACCTTCTTCAGAAAATACATACGGTAAACAAAGGCATTCTCCACATGCCTGCCACCCCGGTGTATCCTGATGGTATCCGAAGGCTCCATCACATGGAAATACTCAATGAATTTCGAAACATCCTGGTAATCACGGCTTGTGGTGATAAACCAGGCATTCATGCCCTTTTCGAAACCTCCCCGGTAACGGTTTATCCAGGTGTATTTATGCAACCTGTCGAGCGGGCCGATGCATAATACTTCAGTACCTGCCGGACCGGCAACATAATAGTCGAGGTTGGCAGCCGGAAACCATCGGTAGGAAAGCACTACATCATCCCTGCTCATCCAGTATTCATTGATATCCCTTTCCCTGATCTCTTTGAACTCCTCCCCTATCTGCTCCCAGCCATACATATCGAGGGATACATCGTTTTTACCTAATTCACGCGGAACCTCACTATGATCGTAGAACAACCACCCCCCTTTTATCTGAGCGACCCCCAGGATCAATATTATTAACAGAAGCGACAGTGCCGAGAGAACAGGCAAGGGGATTAGTTTCTTCATACCTGGCCTCATCTGCTTATCAGAAAGCCATGCAGCGGCAAGAAAGATCAACATCGTATAGGCCGGTCCTGTCCAGTGAGGCAGGGTTTGCCTGAAAAGAGAGAACACGATAAAAAGAAATATGAGGGGCAGTGCCGTGAGTAAAAGAAAACGGCCTGTTGATCGTGAAAAGAAAACCTTCTTTCTTAAGAATGCAATCACACCGCCTGCAATGAGGACATAATTGACCGGGTTATTATAAAGGAACTGTCCTGAAATCTCTGTTATGAGAGTGTTGAAATTCACACCAGAGTCAAAAAAGCCAACCCTGCCGCTGTGGAAGGTAAAACTGATAAAGCCGGTATTGATGTTCCATATCAGCACAGGGAGGAAAAAAATACCGGAAAGCAGAATGGAAAGGTAAAGAAAAGGCGACCTTAGCCATTTCCGGTCGTACAGTAAAATGTAAAGGATTGCACCAATCCAGAGGAACACAGAGGTGTATTTTGACAACATTGCCAGCCCTATGCCCATGCCTGCCAGGACAAGCTGCCAGTTCCTGACTTTCATGGAACCTGATCCGGTGAATACTTCTATCAGGAAATAGGTACTGATCAGCCAGTATAAAAGTTGTGGCGTATCGGGCAGAATAAATGTCCCCGAGATCACGAATGTATAGATCGATGAGGTGTAGAGCAATGCCGCGATCCACCCGGTGCGCTCATTCTTTATCGATCTTCCTATGAGGAAAACCAGCAACGTATTGAGCGAACCGATAAGAACAGGCCCCAGCCGGATAAAAAATTCTGAATCGAGAAGCAGGTTGAGGGTGAAAAGCTGGATCACCCATCCTACCATTGGCGGGTGATCGAAGTGGCTGAGAGCAGGATAAAGTGCATATGTCCAATAATATACCTCATCGTTGCCAAGCTCGAGGAAAGCTGCCAGGAAACCCCGGATGAGGGTCGAAATGATGATCAGCCACCACAGGTACCTGGTATAGGGGGATGCTCTTTTCATTTGTTCCTTTTTCTTCTCCTTCTTCTTATTATCAGGTAAACGATCACCAGCACAACTGACCAGCTGATGATCCAGAACGTCAACGACCTGGCCAGGTTTACCTCCGCCTTTTCCATAATTCCCGGAGTGGTACCGTCGTACCTGACAACGGGATTAAGATAGAAAATGTTCTTATCGGGGAAAGTTATCTCAGTCCTGATGTATGTATCGTTTTCATGTATTTTGTATTGTGCCCCGGTTCCTCCTTTCGCTGTTTTCATGATCTTTCCGCCCTGCCCTATGAACCGGAATTCCAGTGCCTCCTTGTTGCATTCAACGCTGAGTGTGTCGCCGGTTACCTTCACCGACCGGATTCTGGCAATTTCGGGCACCTTGCTTACCTTTTCGTCCCATGTTTCCTGTGCCGTCCTGAAAATATCTGCTGCATAATGTATCCCCTTCCTCATGGAAGAGAGAATCTCGTCCTTTTCCAGTTTTTCGGCGTGAACGTAAGTGCAACGGTGGCCCACCTCCAGTTGCTGGGTAAGGTCGTGTGCATCGTCGTTGCCAAGAACAGTGGCATACCTGCCTGCCGAGAGCGCTGCATCCCAGTGCTCAGGGGAAAAGCGCATGTAGTTCAGGACTTCAATGCCATCATAATTGGTGAGGTAAAGAAAATCTTCAGGATCCCAGCCGTACCTCAGCCTGGGATGTGCAATGTACACCATTTCGTTCTTTTTCTGCAGCAGGTCTATTATATGCTGTTTATGGTGAAGAGTCTGGAACAGGGGATAATCACGCCAGCTCACTCCTGAAGCGCCTATCACTACCTGGTGTTGTTTCCTGATGCCGTAGCCGTGCTCGTAGACCGGGATGTATTCGGGCTTGTCCTTGCCGTATTCATTGATCCTCATATAATCTGAGGTGGCGATTATCTCATAGCCCAGCCTCCTGTAAACGCTGTCGATGGCTTCGTTGGTATTGTTCCGGCCACCGGTGATGCCCCACCACGCATAGGATTGTATCTGGAAATTGGCCCTGCGCCAATTGAAGGAATCCACCTGTTGGTAAGGATTATATATCAATTCACCGGAAAAGGGTTCCGGTTCGGGGAAATCATAGATAGGGCAGGTGAGGTAATTAAATGCCACGTAAGAGGCAGCGAGTATTACCAGCAACAGGACAAAGCGGATTACCAATCTTATGATCCTCTTGAATACCAATACAGGTAGTTTTTTATTCAAGTTGTAAAATTAGGCAATAATGTTAGAAGTGGCTTGCTGCTGAAGTCTGATCAACTGCATTTGGAATGGCCGCAGGCGGTACAGGTTTCACAGCCCTCTTTGTATTCAAGCGATCCTGCTGACCCGCAGTTCTCGCATTTCTCCTTGGCTATCTTCGTTCCGTCGGGGATGTATTTTTTCAGGGCCCTGACCACGCCGTTCTTCCAGGTGTTGATCGCTTCGGTCTCGAGCTGAAGGTTTTCAACCAGGTGCACTACAAAGGGCAGTGGCATGCCATGGCGGAGAATGCCCGAGATCAGCTTGGCATAGTTCCAGTATTCGGTGTTGAACTGCCTCGACAGTCCTTCCATTGTGATCTTGTAGCCGTCAGGGTCGGTAAACTGGAAGTCGTACCTCGACTGGCCTTCCTCGTCCCGGTTCTTTATGATATTTCCATTCTTCACGTAATCGGGCAGGAAGAACCCCTGACCGTGACCTGTGAATATCTCGTAAGGCCTTCCGTCGAGCAGGCCTACTACGGCAACCCATTTTTCATCGTCGTTCTGGAATTTCAGCACATCACCTTCAAGCACATGGGGCCTTTTAGGGGCTGTGGTTTCTGTAAAGGCATTTTCTTTTTCCTTCTTTTTATCCTTGCCCAGCAATACGCCCGACCTGGATCCGTCCCTGTAGATCGTCATGCCCTTGCAACCACTCTCCCATGCCGTCGTATAGATCTCGCTGACCAGATCCTCGGTAATATCCTTTGGTACATTCACGGTGACGCTGATGCTATGGTCAACCCATTTCTGGATTGAGCCCTGCATCTTCACCTTCGAAACCCAGTCGATGTCGTTGGAAGTGGCTTTATAATAAGGTGACTGCTCTATCAGCTTATCGAGTTCATCATCTTCAAAGGTCTTCACCTCCACAGGATCGAGCCCTTTTGTTTTCAGCCATTTTTCGAAACCGGGGTGGAACACGTTATATTCCTCCCACGAGTCGCCCACTTCATCAATAAAGGTCACATTAACATCCTTATCGTTTGGATTGACCTTCCTTCTTCTTTTATAGCTGACCATGAACACCGGCTCGATGCCTGATGTTGTCTGCGTGCAGATGCTGACACTTCCCGTTGGTGCGATAGTGAGCATGGCGATGTTCCTGCGGCCGTTCTTTTCCATCTTTTCGTATACGTGGGGAACAGCTTCCTTAAGACGGAGGATGAAGGGGTTGTCTTTTTCCTTTTCAGTGTCATAAATGGGGAATGCCCCTCTTTCTCCGGCAAGGTTGGCAGAGGAGTTATACACCTCTACTGCCAGCAGTTTATGCACTTCGGTCGAGAATTCAATAGCTTCTTCGGAGCCGTATTGCATACCGAGTGCGGCCAGCATATCTCCTTCGGCGGTGATCCCGATGCCTGTGCGGCGGCCCTGTATGCATTTTTCCCTGATATTCAGCCAGAGGTCTTTCTCTATCTTTTTTACTTCTTCTGCTTCAGGGTCGGTGACAATTTTTTCGAGGATACCGTCGATCTTTTCGAGCTCAAGGTCAATAATATCGTCCATAATACGCTGAGCATAATGTGCATGCTGCACGAAAAGGTCGGCATCGAACATTGCCTCTTCTGTAAAAGGATTTTTCACATATGAGAGCAGGTTGATGGCAAGCAGCCGGCAACTGTCGTAGGGGCAGAGGGGTATCTCACCGCAGGGGTTTGTGGAAACAGTGGTAAACCCGTGTTCGGCGTACCTGTCGGGGATTGCTTCCCTGCTGACAGTATCCCAGAATAGCACACCGGGTTCTGCTGATCTCCATGCGTTATGGATGATCTTTTCCCAGAGCTGCCTCGCATCCACTTCACGGGTAAAGGTGGGGTTTTCAGAATCGATAGGGTACTGCTGGATATAAGGTTTGTTTTCCTTGACTGCCTGCATGAATTCATCATCGATCTTTACTGAAACATTTGCTCCGGTAACTTTACCCTGTTCGAGCTTGGCGTCGATGAAGTTTTCTGCATCAGGGTGCCTGACGGAAATGGTAAGCATAAGAGCGCCGCGCCTTCCGTCCTGTGCAACCTCGCGTGTTGAGTTGGAATATCTTTCCATGAAGGGAACAATCCCTGTTGAAGTGAGTGCGCTGTTCTTTACGGGGCTGCCGGTAGGGCGGATGTGTGACAGGTCATGGCCAACCCCCCCCCTTCTTTTCATGAGTTGCACCTGTTCCTGGTCAATCTTCAGGATCCCGCCATAAGAATCGGAGTTGCCCTTGTTGCCTATCACGAAGCAATTCGATAAGGAAGAGATCTGGAAATCGTTACCGATACCTGCCATCGGACCGCCCTGGGGAACAATATACCTGAAGTCCTTGAGTAAATGATAGATCTTTTCTTCATCAACAGGGTCAGGGTACTTTTTCTCAATCCTTGCGATTTCCGCAGCAAGGCGACGGTGCATATCATCGGGGGTAAGTTCGAAAAGCTCCCCTTTGCTGTTCTTGAGTGCATACTTATTGACCCAAACGTTTGCCGCAAGGGAATCTCCGTCGAAGTATTCTGTTGCTTTTTCGATCACAGTGCTGTAAGGATATGGCCCGCTTTTCTTCGACTGCAGATCATTTTTCGCTGCTTCTCCGTTCCCTCCTGACATCTTAACAACCCTGACAGCGGGCATTTTATCTTTTAATTCTGCCTGATCGTCAGATCTCTTTTTCACCATCTTATCGTAAAATTTCTTTTCTTCTGCGGGATGGTTTTTGGTTTCCTGATTCTCGATCTGCGCGAAGAGGTTGTTTTCCATAGTTTTACAGCAATTTTATACAGTTTATATATTAGAAGATGCGGAAGCCCGTTCTTTATCCAACCTGGTCAAAAGATTTTCACGGGGGGAAATAATCCGAATGCTAAATTACAATTTCAAAGGCGCTCAAGTGAATTTAGTTTTTAACATTTAAGCAGTTGAAAAATTTTATCTTATTGAT
The DNA here is from genome assembly GCA_964644135.1 of uncultured Bacteroidales bacterium. Taxonomy (GTDB): domain Bacteria; phylum Bacteroidota; class Bacteroidia; order Bacteroidales; family JAGOPY01; genus CAZMOK01. Next base: position 6,317 of record CAZXWD010000031.1, read on the forward strand.
TTACTTGCTATTAAAATCAATGATCGTCATTTTTCAACAATCCTTGAAAAAAAAATACCTCAAATTGAAGCTATTGCCAAGAATGGCAAAGCCTTTGAAATAACAGTAGAAACAGGTATTTCCCTGTAATGTTCAACCAGGTGCCCATAGTTTTATGAACAACTTTTTTTTAACAATTATTGCAATATATCAGAAATCGAGGCTGAGTGAAATGTAAAAAACGGGCTTCTTGATCTGACGGTCTTCGACCCCCCATGCGATATCACCCCTCAGGAAATAGCCGAAGACCCTTGTCCGCAGGCCTCCTCCAAATCCTCCTATGAGTGGTTCCTTTTGTTCCCTTACAATGATATACAGCGCCCCGTCGCGAATTATGGTTGTATAAAGTGAATTTTCATCTGAATAGGGGTCACGTCCCGACCAGGCCGTACCGACATCGCCAAAAGCAATAACCTGGAAACTGTTAAGAAAATCAGATTTAATTGGGCGGTTCATGAAATACCTGAAAACCGGAAAGCGCAGTTCTGAATTGATCACGAAAAAGTTATTCCCGTTCCTGGCGTTCTGGTTGAACCCCCTCATGTTGGTGGCAAGGGTCTGATAGGCATAGTCCTGGTTCGGGTCGATGGAAGTGTTCTGCTCAAATTTCGGCGCGAGCCAGTTATCCACACCACCCATGTAGTAGATAAGCCTGTTCTTCCCGAAAGAGGTGCTCGCCGCAAAGCGGTTCGCCCAGATAAAGTCGCGGTGTATCCGGTAATAATGCCTGAAATCAACACCTACCACAGTCATGTTCTTGTCGTCCTCGCCCAGTATCTGTGTGTACTCCCCAAATACCTTGAAACGCATTCCCGTGAGCAGGTTCGGACCAAGCTGCTTCGTGTTGTCATAGATAAATTCACCTTTCAGTCCACCCCAGTATTCGTCTGTATTGGGGAAAGCCAGGGCAGGCTCATTGGTTGAAAGCCAGATGCCTCTCTGGTACCTGATGTTTGCCGTTCCCCTGACTGCAAACACCGGGCTGAAGGGGTATTTCAGTCGATAATACAACTGATAGGACCTGAACCGCTGGATAAAGGTCATAAGCCCTGTAAAATATTCACTTTCGGATGCCTGACGGACAAAAATGATCTCTTTGTCGAGACGCTTGCGCAAATTGGCATAAGTAAACAAGTACTCAATGTTGTTGAGGCTTACCGGTATCCTGAAACCTCCCACTATCCTGTGGTCTTCCAGAAGATCTGTAAGCCCCACCTTGAAAAAGCCATTGAGACCCAGGTTGTAGAAGCTCCCGGAATTACCGCTCCCGAAAGGTTGATAAAAATAATTAAGAGAGGTGAAATCGAGCTGGGTGGTCAGTTCGTTAATGTAATATTCAACCCTGTAATTCTGTCGTTTGGGAAGCTGAAAACCTTTTTTCTCAGTCCCGGCGCCGGCAGCAACTTGCTGCCCTGGCACCGAATCGGCAGGTTCTTTGCCAAGCTTGACAAAAGCCTGCCTGTCGAACCTGTAATTATTGATGTCAATCTCACCTGGCTCCCCGTCATCCAACTGAGGTGTTTGCTGATCAGGCTTACGGAAAACATTCCTGAAACGCTTGGTGAAATCCCTCCTTACTTTCTGCATCTTTATCTCCTCTTCGATCTCATCCAGCCTGGCTTTCTTCTGGAACTCATCCCTGTAATCGGTGTTTGAGAGCTCTTCACCCCTTTCTTCATCTGGTACAACAAGTTCATCGGCATACAAATAATACAATCCGCTGTAAAAAAGTGATTCACTATATGTGCCGCTTTCGGGGCTTACCTCATGAAAAAGAATGTTCCTGGCATAATCGGTAATCGGATAGGTTGTGGAAAAATAACGGTAATGCACAGTTGTATCCACATATGCAATGGCGCTGTCGACAATGCCTGCAAACCTGTTATAAATGCCATTCCGGTCGCTCAGGAAAAGGAATTTCCCGTTCTCCCATTCCCTGGGTTGTGTTTCGTTGGAAAAGGGTGTTGAAGTTACCCTTTTTAGTATAGGCGACCTGCTTGAATAATCGTAAATAAAGAGGTCGGTTGTGATAGGCATTTCTGCCGGGTAATTTTCCGGTGCCCATTCAAGGGTATCGGAAAGCCTGTTTGAAGAGAAGATGATCTGGCTGGAGTTGTTCAGGAACCTGGGCGTAAGGTCATCATAAACATCGTTTGTAAGTTGCTGGTGCGATCCCGCGGAAATATTGTAAATATAAAGGTCTGACTGACCAAGTTGTACGGCTGAGAAGAGCAAGGTTCGGCCGTGATGGGCAAAGCTGAAATCGAGCACCTTCTCAAAATTATAGAGTATTACCGACTGATACTCTTTCTCTTCCGGTTTATAGAAATAGAGATAAACCTCCCCCTTTTTTTCCACGATGAACGACAGGGCCCTCCCGTTAGGATGCCATGCCAGCAGGGGATATGAATAATCGATCTTTTCTTCGAGCCTGAAGCCGCCCTTGAAGATGCGTTTTCTTTTACCGGTGAGCAGGTCTTTGATGTAGATCTTGTATTTGCCGTCATCATATGTTACAAAAGCCACATGCCTGCCATCGGGACTTACAGTTGGCCTCGAATAGACCAGGTGTTTTTTGACCTTTTTCTGAAATTCATTTTCCGGCAGGTCCCTTTCAGGCTCCGATTCATATTTTTCACGGTAATAGGTGAGCCAGTCCTCCAGCATTTTTTTATACGAAACCCCTACAACATACAGGAATCCGTTCTCTACATTATGGCTGAGCTGGGTCATGTTGATTATGGCCGCGACGGATGAACTGCCATACGTATCAGAAACATACTTCCAGAGGGAGTGCCCGGCATAGGTAGCTTCTTCCCCGGTAAGGTTATTGAACTTCTCGTACCTTCCTGACAGTATGCCATCCCTCACCCTGTTATCGATCTCTGAATTCCATTCATCGCCAAGGTATGAAAGCAGTCCGTTGGTATACCATTCCGGAAGCCTGTACAAGGTGTTGTTCTTGATTTGTGAGCCTATGTTGCTCCCCAGCATGATCTGGTTGATCAGCACATTGGCGATGCCGCTCCTTACCTGTTTTTCAAAATGCCTCATATCGCCGTTGAAGTAGAGGAATACCTTGGTCCCCACAATATGAGTAACCCCTCCGGTATTGTAATGATCCCCGTAGCTTAATCCAATGTTGCTCTGTTTCAGATCGGTGAGGTTATTGAAAACTATGAACTGGATTTTATTGTCAAGTGCTGTCTCAAGCCTTCTTTCCATCAATGGTATCTGCAAAGAGGCGTATTTTGCCGTTTTCTCGGCCAGTTCCTGACCGTTCAGGTAGAAATAGGTATCAAAATCATCGAATTTATAATAGGTCCAAAGGAATTCCTTGTACTGGATGCGGCTTTTACCGAATTCCTGTTGCAGGCCGTTGTAGAACTGAGCATTCCCTTCACCCGGAAACAACAACATCAATGTCATGACAGTTGCCGCGACCGATGCTGAAAGGGTTTTTTTAAAAATAGGAATGCCCATTAGTGCCAGTGTGTTAATTTCTAAATGAAATTACCAATTAAAAGGTTCATTTATGAAGCGAAATTTACGGAAAATTTAGCATTTACCGGGTACCTTATCATTAGTATCATTATTAATAACTTTGCCCGGTATAAATTATTTTATTCTTGTCGGCATATGATAGAGATCAAAAGATTTGCATTTAACCCGTTCCAGGTCAACACTTATTTACTGTGGGATGAAACCAAAGAATGTGCCATTGTGGACCCGGGCTGCTATGATGAAAAGGAAAGATCTGCCATAACAGATTTTATTGAAAAAGAAGGATTAAAGCCTGTTGTCCTGGTGAACACCCATTCACACATCGACCACATTGTAGGGAACGAATTCATTTCAGGAACATACAATCTTGAAATTACAGCTCACAACGCAGGAAAGAGGTTTGCTGAAAATGCACACCAGAATGCCTTCATATATGGTTTTTCGGGAGTTGAATTCCTGACGCCCCAAAGGCACGTAGAAGAAGGGGACAGGGTAACCTTCGGCAACAGTGAACTGGTAGTGCTCGACACCCCCGGGCACGCCGATGGCAGCATTTGCCTTGTAAATCATAAAGATAAATTCGTGATCGCCGGTGATGTATTGTTTATGCAGGGCATCGGCCGGACAGACCTGCCTACGGGCAATTACGACCTTCTGCTAAAAAATATAAAGGAAAAGTTGTTCACCCTGAGCAGCGACTACACAGTCTATCCCGGCCACGGTCCCGAAACAACCATCGGAATGGAGAAGAACAGCAACCCCTTCCTGGAAAAGCTGTAGATGGCTGAGGGCTGTTAGAATTATACCCACCCCCTCGATCCCCCTCCCTGCTAGCAGGGAGGGGGAAGGCGAAGCCAGGGGGAGGGTATAAAAATTGTTAATTACTATTGTTCAATTCTGTCCTCCATCATCTCCTTCACTTTCCTCACAACCTCATCCTCTTCGATCTCCATCATGCACTTAAAATGACCTTTGGGGCACTTATCAAACCCGATCTTGCTGCAGGGCCGGCACGACAAGCCTTTCACTTCGAAAATCTCCGATCGCCCCTTTCCTTCAGGCAAATAGGGGTACATTCCGAATTCGGGTACTGTGTTTCCCCATACTGATATTATCCTTTTATTAAATGCTGCCGCGATGTGCATGAGGCCTGTGTCATGAGTGATCACCACCTTTGCCTGCCTGATAAGTGATGCCGAAATATTGATATCGAACTTCCCGCAGAGATTGACAATATCATCGCGAACGGCATCGAAAACTTTTTCCCCTCTTTCATGATCTGCAGGCCCGCCGAGCAATACCACGGGATAACCGAGCTTTTTGCAGATATCTATGATCTTTTCTTCGGGAAGCGCCTTGGTATTGTGTTTTGCACCGACGACAAACGCAACATAGCCATCCTTCAAAAAAGATTTTATGTTCCCGGTATCAATCTCAATATTCCCGGGAATGTAATAATCCAGTCCCCTGCCATCGTTACTCACCCCAAGCGGCCCGGCAGCTTTGAAGTACCTGTCGACAATATGGACATCCGGCAGGCGGTTCAACCGGAACCTGACAAGCAACCACTTTTCGAAATTAAGTTTCGGGAAGGAAAAGGTCTTTTTTCTCAGCCGGAGCCTTACGCCCAGCGACCTGAAATTTTTGTGCAGGTCGAGGATGAAATCATAGTTCTCCTCCCGGAGCTGGGGCACCACCTCATCAATCCTTTTTTCGATGGCGTAGATCTTATCAATGTGTGGATTGCCTTCTATTACAGGCTTAAATGATGTTTTGGTGAGAAAGTGCAGCTCAGCGCCGTTGAGTTGCTCCTTTACTGCCCTTATAACAGGGGTGGTCAGCACGATGTCACCGATGGAAGAGAATCGTATTATAAGGACCTTTGTCAAAGCGAGAATTTTTACAAATGTAATCAGGATCGCCATTTTACTCTAATTTTGCAGCATGATTCTCGCTGATTCACACACACACCTTTACCTGGAAGAGTTTGATGAAGACCGCGACCTTATGATCGAACGGGCGCTTGAAAAAGGGGTAAAGTATTTCTTTCTTCCCAACATTGATAAAAACAGCATTTCACCGCTCCTCTCTCTGGCAGGCCGGTACCCGCAAAACATCTACCCGATGATGGGGTTGCATCCTACATCTGTAAAGGACGACTGGGAGGAGCAGCTTGAGGTGATCGAAGGGAAACTCCGTGTAGGGGGCTTTGTAGCTGTGGGCGAGATAGGCATCGACCTTTACTGGGACAAGACCCACAGGAAAGAGCAGGAGGAGGCCTTCAGGCGCCAGATAGCGCTTGCCAGGGAACTGGACCTGCCCATTGTGATCCATTCCAGGAATTCATTTGATGAGATCTTCGAAATTATGGACGATGTTTATGAGCCGGGGTTAAGAGGGGTTTTCCATTGTTTCACAGGAGGCAGGAGGCACGTAAGGAGGATACTGGGCTGGGAAGGATTCAGACTTGGTATAGGCGGGGTCCTGACTTTCAGGAATGCAGGGCTCGACAACGTAATAACCAAGGTGGGGCTTGAACACCTCGTTCTTGAAACCGACTCCCCCTACCTGAGCCCTGAACCTTTCAGGGGCAAGAGGAATGAAAGTTCATATATTTATTATGTGGCCGAAAGGCTTGCAGAGATAAAGAATATCAGCATAGAAGAGGTTGCAGAGGTAACGACAAGGAATACTCTTGAGCTTTTCGGTGTTAAGCTTTGAGTCGAATTGAAGTAACATTTTTGAATTGATTTTCTAAATTTTATCTAATAAATAATCAAGTGGATCACAATGGACAATTCCTCCATCTTAATAATATACACGGGCGGGACCATCGGGATGGTCATGGATGAGGTCACAGGGGTGCTGAAGCCGGTTAACCTTGATTCCTTGTATGAGAATATCCCGGTACTGGAGAAATTCGACTGCAGCCTCGAGTTCAGGTCGTTCGACCCATTACTGGATTCTTCCAATATCAATCCTGAACACTGGAGAAAGATTGCCGATATCATAGAAGAGGATTATGAGCGGTTTGATGGTTTTGTGGTGCTACACGGTTCTGATACCATGGCATACACCGCCTCAGCGCTCAGTTTCATGCTCGAGAACCTCAACAAGCCGGTAATACTTACAGGTTCGCAGTTACCGCTGGGGATGATCCGTACCGACGGGAGGGAGAACTTTGTAACAGCAATCGAAATAGCGGCGGCAAAGGAGGAGGATACACCGGTAGTCCCGGAGGTAGCTGTTTTTTTCGAGAACAGGCTGCTAAGGGGAAACCGCACCATTAAATACAATGCCGAGCATTTTGAAGCCTTCCGCTCGGAGAATTATCCCCCGCTGGCAGAGGTTGGTGTCAATATCCGGTTCAATCACGACGACATAATGAAGCCCAACTTCAGGAAGCTCAAAGTACACCGGAGCCTCGACATAAATATTGCCATCCTCAGGCTGTTCCCGGGGCTGACCGAAACGGTGGTGCGGTCGGTAACAGGCACACCGGGCCTCAAGGGCCTTGTACTGGAGTCGTACGGCACAGGGAATGCAATGGCGGAGGACTGGTTCCTTGAGCTGATAAGAAATTCAATAGAGGAAGGTCTTATCATATATAATGTAACACAGTGCCAGGCCGGCTCGGTAAACATGCACAGGTACGAAACGGGAAAAAAGTTACTGGATGCAGGTGTTATCAGCGGTCACGACATCACCACCGAATCGGCAGTGGCAAAAATGATGCATCTTTGCGGGTCTGGCCTTTCTGTTGAGAAAGTAAAAGGCCTACTGGAAAGACCTTTGAGAGGGGAGTTGACAGTCAGTAGGAGCACTTAATAATTTTCTTGAAACATAATCGTTTATTATTCAGTACATTGAAAAGGGCGTTGCAGGCAGGTTTTGTCGGGTATAAAAATTGACTAACTTTACCCCGGAAAACAATTTTTTATTACTTTAGCCACCGGATTTCAAACCGCTATAATTTAGCGAATTAGCAGTTTGGAGAGGTGGCCGAGTGGTCTAAGGCGCACGCCTGGAGAGCGTGTATGCGCCGAAAGCGCATCATGGGTTCGAATCCCATTCTCTCCGCGATCACAAAAGAAAAATGTAACTGTAATCGAATCAACTTAATTCTATTTAATTATTAACAAATTTGATCACCATGAAAAAATTTATTTCATTACTGACGGTAGCAATTGTGCTCACGTTTGGTTTTTCCTATGTAGCAACAGCGCAGGAAGCAACAGAAGAACCCGGTACGGAAGCCATGGCCCAGGACACAACGGAAGCCGATACAGCGCAGATGGCGGCAACCGAACCACCTCAAACAACGCTTGAAGAAGAGGCTGAAGAGCCCCAGGGTTTCCACCAGATCCTCAAGGAGCAGTTCATTGCAGGTAATGCCGGTTTTATGGGTATTGTATTGCTTGCCCTCATTTTCGGACTTGCCATCAGTATTGAACGTATTATTTATTTGAACCTGGCAACCACCAACACCAGGAAACTCCTTAATAAAGTTGAGTCCTCACTGGAATCGGGAGGTATTGACGCTGCCAAGGAAGCATGCAAGGACACACGCGGTCCCGTGGCAAGTATTTTCTTCCAGGGCCTGAACAGGTATGATGACGGTCTTGAAATGGTTGAGAAATCAATTGTTTCGTACGGAAGTGTGCTAATGGGGCGCCTTGAAAGCGGGCTATCATGGGTCTCGCTCTTCATCGCCATTGCACCTATGCTCGGATTCATGGGTACGGTTATCGGTATGATCCAGGCATTCGACAACATTGAAGCAGCAGGTGACATTTCACCTTCCATCGTTGCCGGAGGTATCAAGGTTGCTCTTCTGACCACGGTATTCGGTCTTATCACGGCCATCATACTGCAGATATTCTACAACTACCTCGTGGCAAAGGTCGACAGCCTTGTAAACGCTATGGAAGACAGCACCATTACCTTTATAGACATTTTGGCAAAGCACAAAAAGTAAAAAATTGAGCTATGAGTGAAAGAACATCAAGAATCTTACAGTGGTTTCTCTATGCACTCCTGCTGGTATCGGCATTGCTAGGAGCATTTTTCTATGCCGGTTCGGGAGAAGGAGATAACCTTATGTACTGGGGATACGCTCTGCTTATTTTTGCCGTAGTAATTACCATAGTTGCAGCAATTGCGAACTTGTTCGTCAACCCGAAGGGTTCCGTTAAATTCCTGATCATGCTGGCGGTTATGGTAGTTGTGGCATTGGTGTCGTATTTCCTGGCCGGAAATGAATTCAACAGGATCCAGTTAGAGGAACTTGGCATAACGGAATCCATATCAAAACTGGTGGGCGCGGGCCTCATATTTTTATATGCAATGGCCGCCATAGCAGTGCTCTCCATAATTTATTCATCGATTTCCAGAATATTCAAATAATCAATCATGAAAAGATCAGTTCCCGAAATTAATGCAGGTTCAATGGCAGATATCGCCTTTCTGCTCCTGATCTTTTTCCTCGTTACTACTACGATGGACGTAGATACAGGTATTACAAGGAGACTGCCGCCACCACTGGAAACGGAGGAACAGGAGATTGATATTAAGGAAAGGAATATCTTTAAAGTTCTTGTAAACAGCGCCGACAGGTTGCTGGTTGAAGGAAAGCCGGGCAACATCCGTACCCTGAAAGATGAAGTCAAGGAATTTTTCCTCAACCCTTATGACGACGAGAACCTGCCTGAAAAGCGAATGGAGGAGATCGAACTGCTGGGAGAGGTTGAAATCTCTAAAGGTGTGGTTTCCCTGAAAAATGACAGGGGGACTTCCTACGAGATGTACATCAAGGTACAAAACGAACTCACCAAGGCATTCAACGAAATGCGGGATGAAAAGTCGGTACAGTATTTTGGTGTCAGGTTCGACCAGCTTGTAGATCAGCAAAAGAGAGAAGCCATACAAAAGGCAATTCCCATTGCTATCTCAGAAGCTGAACCTGAAGATATAGGAGGAAACTAAAAAGTTAAAATTATGGCACGTTTTAGAAAGAAATCTGGTGGAGGACAACAGAAGATCAACACTTCTTCGTTGCCCGATATTATCTTCATGCTCCTGTTCTTTTTCATGGTGACAACGGTGATGCGTGAAACAACCCTCATAGTAAAAGTAACCGTACCGGAAGCTACTGAAGTGCAGAAGCTTGATAAAAAGTCACTGGTTAGTTATATCTACGTGGGCACCCCGGTGAAAACAGCCCTCTACGGTACCGAATCACGTATTCAGTTGAATGATTCTTTTGCCAAAGTGTCCGATATCCAGGAGTTCATTACCAGGGAGCGTGAAGCACGCGATGAGGCCGACAGAAAGTTTCTTACAACCTCTATTAAAGCAGATGAGAACACCCGTATGGGTATTGTTACTGATATCAAACAGGAGCTTAGAAAAGCAGGGGCATTTAAGATAAACTACTCCTCAAGGAAAGTTTCCAAATTGAATTAAGTTTATACGCTATTTCATATACCAAAGCCGCACCTGAACAAGTTGCGGCTTTTTTTTTATTACGGTTGAGCGGTGCGTTTTCCAAGGCGCCTGATCACCGACATTATGAAAAAGCTGATCAATAAGCTTGCAAGGATCAGTAAAACGTTGTCGGTTGCCCCGAATGATTCAACATCAATATTGATCAGGCCACGGTTGGAAAGAAATGCAATGATCACCGCCAGGCCGTTATTCACAAAATGAACCAGTACCGGGACCATCAGAGAACCCGATCTCACGAACAGGTAACCCAGCACGATACCCAGCACCATCCTGGGAAGAAAACCATAGAACTGTAGGTGCAATGCACTGAAAAGAACGGCTGGTATGATAACCCCGGCATGGATGTTCCCCGTCCATTCGGAGAAGACCCTAACCAGCACCCCCCTGAAAAGAAGCTCCTCAGCAACTGATGCGAGAAAAGCCACAATGAAAAGATTGTACAGCAAACCTGTAATGGTTTCTGCCTTAAGAAAAGCCTCGGTTATCAAAGCAGCCTCTTCTTCCATCTCCCTGAACCATTGCTCCAGGCCGTCGAGCGACCTCGGCAGTACCAGGTCGTTGTTTATCTCAAGCAGCCAGTTCACCAGCGGAAGCAATGTGAATATGATAAGGATCCCCAGGATATAAAAACGGATGTCGGTTTTAAAACCAAGTCTCAGGTACCCTTTAATATCTTTGTCATTAAGCCAGGCAAAAAGAATTGCAGGAACAATAAAAACACCCACCTGGTTAACTATCTGGAAATATTTCAATATCGAAACCGATGAATCTGAAAGATTGCCCGGATCCAGGTTAAGGCTATCAAGAACATCCCTGCCGAAAATGACCAGGGAGATGCCTGTACCGAAGAGAAATACGACAAAAAAGGAAGCTATGACCAGCGCCAGCAGTATCAGCAGTTTGAGCGAGGGATGAAAAGGCCCTATATACGATGGTCTCATAGCAGCAGTAACAGAGATAGCACAAAAGTAGTAATTTTACCCATAGACCCACCCCCCTCCCGACCTCCCCCCAAACGGTGGGAGGAGTATGTTGTCCCAAAAAAGGGTTGCAAAATTTGATGACATTTCCTCTCCCTTTTTAGGGATGGGGATAAAGGGGATGAATTATTAAGAATTTCACGTTTATCTTTGTACCGGAAATTAGTCATGGTAAAGATCGGTGATATAGAGATAGGGGAATTCCCCATTTTGCTGGCGCCCATGGAAGATGTGAGCGACCCGCCGTTCCGTCATGTCTGCAAGATGTATGGGGCTGATGTGGTATATACCGAGTTCATCTCATCGGAAGGCCTCATAAGGGATGCGCACAAAAGCATACAAAAGCTTGATTTCAACGAATTTGAGCGGCCCGTCGGCATCCAGATATTCGGCCATAATATAGAATCCATGGTAAAGGCAGCCCTTTATGCCGAAGAGGCCGACTGTGACATTGTAGATATCAACTATGGCTGCCCGGTCAAAAAAGTGGCCTCGAAAGGAGCCGGCTCAGGGATCATGAACAACATCCCCAAGATGGTGGCCATGACCGAAGCTGTTGTAAGGGCATGCAAAAAGCCTGTAACTGTGAAAACCAGGCTGGGGTATGATGAAGACCGGAAGGATATCGTTGAGATTGCCGAAAGGCTCCAGGATGTGGGGATCAAAGCCATTACAATACATGGCCGCACCAGACCGCAACGGCCCCGTGAGCCTGCCGACTGGACCCTGATAGGCGCAGTGAAAAAAAACCCGAGGATGCATATTCCCGTGATTGGCAACGGCGATGTCTTCTCTCCCGTTTCCGCAAAATATTTCAAGGAAAACTACGGTGTTGACGGATTGATGATCGCCAGGGGAAGCTATGGCAACCCATGGATATTCAGGGACATAAAGCATTACCTGGATACCGGTGAATTAATGCCCCCGCCCGATATCCATGAAAGGACCAGGATCTGCAAGCTGCACCTTGATAAGTCGGTTGTATGGAAGGGCGAGAGAAGGGCCATCAACGAGATGAAGAAACATTACAGCGATTATTTCAGGGCATACCCTAAATTTAAGGAATTCAGGATGAGGCTCATGGAATCCTCAGATCTGGAAGAAACCTTAAATATCCTGCAAGAGATAGAAATAACTTATACGGGAACACCCTCACCTCCGCTTTACCAGGAATTTGACCCGAAAAGCAGCTCAGTCGATAATTCCTGTGTAGGCTAAGTCCTTGTCAAAAAGATCAATAATGTCCTGGCCTTCCTTCAGGTGATGACCAACAATGCCAAGCTCGCCTGCCGATCTGATGTTCTCGACCATATCATCGATGAAGAGCGTTTCGCCGGCCTTCAGGCCATGTTTTTCAAGAACTACACGGTAGATCTCGGGATCCGGCTTACGCAACCTCATTTCGTGCGAAAAATAGGCCTCTTCAAAAATATCAGCCAGGTTCTCATATCCGTAATGGCTGGCAAAATAGGTATTGTAGTGCTGAAAATGGATCTGGTTGGTGTTGCTGAGGAGAAAAGTACGGTACTTATTCTTTAGCTTTTCCAGCAGCTTCACCCGCTGTTCTGGGATATCCAGTATCATGGAGTTCCAGGCTGCATCAATTTCGTGGTCGGGAGTATGGTCGCCAATGAACATACGGATGGCATCCCTGAAGGTCTGTGGACTGATCTCGCCGGTTTCCAGATCGAAGTAAAAGTTTTCTTCCACCAGGTAGTCGTGGAGCTCGTCTACGTTCTTAACCCCCCTGGCCTTGAGTTCTTTCGATACCCTTTCCCAATCGATGTTAACGATTACTTTCCCGAAGTCGAAAATGATGTTTTTTATTTCCATGGCTTTTGGCTGTTGGCTTATAGCTGCTGGTTATAAGCTACTCTTCATTAATAAATGGTAAAGAAGTGGTTTTTAGCTTTACAAATCTGCTTTGCAAAGATATTAAGTTTCCTTGATGACGTTAAAACGCCTTATTAAACTTCTTTGTCTCAATTGTCTCAATTGTCGGAATTGTC
>CAZXWD010000031.1:19455-28270 GCA_964644135.1 uncultured Bacteroidales bacterium
AATTGTCGGAATTGTCTCAATTGTCTTTATTGTCTTTATTGCCTTGTCCGCCGGAGCTTGCGAGGCGGGTCAAATTGTATTCTGAAAATTCTTGCAAATACCGGAGTATCTCAATATACTACCCTTTTTATCAAACCTATCACCTTGCACCAAAATCCATCTAAACTCTAAGCTCTCAACTCTAAACTCTATAACATATCATCTCACCACAATAATTTTCTCATCGGCCAAAAAATCCACTCCCCTGATTTTCAGAAAATATATTCCAGCCTCCAGGTTTCGAAGGTCCAGGCTGACCTTGTTCTTTCCAGGGGCCAGAAGATTTTCAGGAGAGTGTAGCACGACTTTCCCTGATGGATCATGCATGAAGATCTGCGCCCGCTGTTGCCGGGCGGAATAGAGTTCGACAACGAGCTTATCAACAACAGGGTTGGGAAAGGCTGAGATAAGTTTTGGATAAGTTGAAGGAATTAGCTCTCCGGCATTTGTAGTTTCATCTTCCACTATAGTTATGAACTGCCCGCTATTATGGGCACCAAGCCGTTGGATGATCCCTGAGGGCCAGTAAACTATAATACTGTCGACCGAATAGGCGCCATCCAGCCCGAAGTGCAGGTCGAGGTTGCTGAAATCATGAAATCCCCCGTTGGGAAGCACGTTTCTTGAGATCCGCTGGCCTGATGACCATACATCAACCTGTGCCCCGATTCCATTGGGGTTCGACTCTATGCCTTTCAACCTTATGGTGAGGTTAGTGCCCGGGCAATTTGTATTCTCATAGAGGCGGTATTTATCAATATGGCCTGCCGCAAAAAGGTCGATCATGCCATCCCTGTTGTAGTCTGCCCAGCCCTGGCCGAAGTAATCTCCAAGGAACTTGCCGGATAAGCCTAAACTGACAGCCACCTCAGTGAAGGATTCGTCGCCGTTGTTCCGGAGCATTGTATTTGAGTAGGTGTAAAAGTCATGATGGGAAGAAAAGATGTCGAGCCAGCCGTCGTTGTTGTAATCAACAAAAGCGACTGTCCGGGTGTCGTGGTGCCCAGTGGTCCCGGTTGCCGGGGCCACATCGGTGAAGGTCCCGTCGCCGTTGTTCCTGAAGAGGCTGCAATCAAGGTCGGAATAACTGCCCAGGTAAATATCGATATATCCGTCGTTGTTGTAATCACCGGCATCAATACCGTGGGCGCCGTCGGGATAGGATAAGCCTGACTGTATTGTCATATCCGAAAAAGTGCCGTCGCCATTGTTACGGAGTAAGATATTGGGAGAATTTCCGTAGGTAGTGTGGTAGAGGTCCATATTTCCGTCGCGGTCGTAATCCAGCACTGCAACCCCCCAGAAACTGTCGTAGCTGCTGATCACCTGCGGCGACTGGAAAGTGGCATCGCCGTTATTGTAGAAGATCGAAAAATTATCATTGGAAACCGAAAGCAGGTCGGTATGGCCATCATTATTGAAATCGGCAATATTATAAACGGCGGCAGCAGCTATGCCCGCACTGGCGGTTATGTTGTTAAAAGTACCGTCGCCATTACTCTCGAAAAGATATTGAGTGCCGCTCCTGGTCCGGAGAATAAGGTCATTGAATTCATCACCGGTAACCTCCGCGATGATGATCTTGTTCCCGCCCAGCCCGCTCAGGCCTCCTGAACTTGTTATTTCGGTGAACTGGTCCCCGTCATTGAGGTAAAACCAGAAACCATCGCCCTCCTGGTTCGAAAAGCCCAGGTCGGGATCACCGTCGTTATCGATATCGCCCCAGCCAACAGCATGCCCAAGCCCCGACTGGCCATATATTCCCACTGATGAGGTAACATCCTGGAAAGATTGCTGGGCATAGTTGTCGATACTGGTGAAAGAAAGAAACAGGGAGGAAAAGAGAAGAAAAACAGCTCTGCTCATAACGATCTCGGATTGGTTACTTTACAAATCTGTTTTGCAAAGATATTAAGATTCCTTGATGACGTCAAAACGCTGTATTAAACTTCATTGTCTCAATTGTCGGAATTGTCTCAATTGTCAGAATTGTCTTAATTGTTAAATTGACAACTGTTCGGTTGTATTGGTGTTAAGGTGATGAACAGTAGATAATTACTGAATAGCAATTTCTAAATATACCTTATGATGTCTTGCAACGTCTAACTACGTCTTTCTATAAATAATTACCAGTAGCCAATTACCATTTACGGACAATTAAGACAATCGGGATAATTTTTACAATAATCCAACAGCTAACAGCCATCAGCTAACAGCCAAAAGCCAATATAACACGGATCCGACTGTGCCGGAAGCAGGGAAACGGATAAAGCGGATTTGTGCGAATAATTCAAAATTTATAATTGGCTGATGACTGATGACTGCCGACTAAAACCTGGTGGTCAAGAGATTGTTGACTTTTACTGGCAAAAAACCCGCTGTTTTCTTATCTTTAAGATTGGCTAAAGATTGAGCCAATGTCTGAAGTAACATATAATCTTTTAAAGGTTTTTGAGGATGCCGATAGGCACAGGGAGGTGGCACAGATCATTATTAAACATCGCTCTACGAATTGCGACATCCGGGATCGGGCACTCGAAAACTTAGACCTGAGTGTAACCAGGGAGATACTCGACCTGGGCTGTGGGTTCGGCTTTTTTACCGAAACCCTGCAAAGGATGACAAGCAATGAGATACACCTCACAGGCATCGATCTTTTCAGGAAATATGAAGGCCCTTTCCTGGAATCCTGCCAAAAATGTGGTTTCAGGGCCGATTTTTTGAGTGATGGCGTGGAAGTGATAAGTAGTTTTAAGGATAATTCGTTCGACCTTGTGCTATCGAGTTATGCCATGTATTTCTTCCCTGGTGTTCTGTCTGATATTGCCAGGATATTGAAGCCATCAGGGGTCTTTATAACTATAACGCACATGGTACCCCATATGGTAGAGTTTACAACATACATAAGAAACTTACTTAGCGAATCAGGTGTAAGCCCAAAGGTTGACCTGCCCTATGAATCTTTGATCGACAGGTTCTCGGACCAGTCTGCCCCTCCCCTGCTCAAACCTTATTTCCGGAAGATATTTGCGAAACAATGCAGGGCAACTCTTTCGTTCGGAAAGGGCGACCAGGATGATCTCATCAGGTATTTTAATTTCAAGGAATCCTTTTTCATCCCCTCCCAGTTTGATCCTGAAGGGAAACTTCACCAAAAAGTGGTTTCCAGGATAAGGCAGGACCTGGATCAAACCAAAAAGCTTGTCATTACAAAGAACGACATTATCTTTATCTGCAAGGAACCTTTGAAACAAAGAAATCATGAAGAATAAAAGGACATATTGCTCGTATTGCGGTAGTCCTTTAACTATGAGGAATGAAGGCGATGTGCCAAGGGATTACTGCGAAAGTTGCGGAGTATTCTTCTACGATAACCCTATCCCTGTTGCTTCCAACATAGTCATGAAAAACAGGGAGATCCTCCTCGTGAAAAGGAAACATGACCCTTTCAAAGGCCTCTGGTGCCTGCCAATGGGTTTTGCCGAGACAGGTGAAAGTATTGAAGATGCTGCTTTGCGTGAACTTTCAGAAGAAACAGGTATCCAGGGGAATATTGTAAGCCTTGTAAATGTTGAATCAGGATTCAGTAAAACCTATGGCGACCTGCTTTTCCTGACCTTTGAAACCGAATGGACATCAGGAGTGCCCGAAGCAGGAGATGATGCATCTGAACTCGGTTTTTATCCTTTCGACGGTATGCCCGAAATGGCCTTCAAATCGAACATCAATGCCATAAAGAGGTTTATTGAATCCAAAAAGGAATACTGGTCGATCATCGATTCTTTTTCACGATCGGTCGGTATCAGGCCACAGGAAAAGGGCACCGGGGATTTCCTCTCCGACAAGCTGGTTGAGCTTATCGAAAACAATTCAGAAACCATTACCAGCCAATGGCTCGAAGACGTTATCTCCAGGAAGTCGACACCCACTTATGCGGAGCATGATCCAGAAACATCTTTCCTTCGGAACAAAGATGTTGTAAGGCACTTTGGCGACTGGCTGGGTGGGCGCTATACAGATAATGACATCAGGAATTTTTACAACCGGCTGGGTAGGGACAGAAAAAAAGAGGGTTATTCGCTCAGCGAGCTATTAAGTGCTCTCACTTTAACCAGAAAGTACATATGGGAGTTTGCCCTTTCGCAGGGTATGTGGGATAAAACCATCGACATATACATGGCACTGGAGCTTGAGCGCCGGATGATGTTGTTCTTCGACAAGGCAGCCTACCATATTGCACGGGGGTTTGAAAAGGATTGAAACACTTTTTGAAATACCGGCAAGTTTGCTAATATCCTATCATTACAGCCAACGCCAGGAAAAACCCTGCAATTATTGCCAGCAGCAGGAACAGAGGTAAAATGTACCTGAACCATTTCTCGAAAGGCACCGACGCAATCCCGAGGATAGCCATAAGCACGCCGTTGGTGGGAATAATAATGTTGGAGAAACCATCTCCGGCAATAAATGCCAGTACGGATACCTGCCTCGACATACCAAGCAGGTCGGCCAGGGGCACCATCAGTGGCATGGAAACCATTGCCTGCCCGGAGGCCGAGGGGATGAAGAAATTCATGACTGTCTGGAAAGCATACATTCCCTGCGCCGCCAGGGCCGTAGGGAGCTCCTGCAGGAAAGAGGCAGTATGGAACAGGATTGTATCGATGATCTGTCCCTCGTACATAACCACCTGGATACCCCGGGCAAAGCCAACGATAAGGGCCGGGACGATCATCACTTCAAGGCCCTTCACAAACGCCTTCATCGATTCGTCGCCCGACATGCCGCTTATGAGAATGGTAAGCAGGCCGACAGTGAAAAAACCACCGGCCATTTCGATCAGGCCCCACCCCATTGTCTGAACGGCGAATAATATCAGGCCAAAGAGCACGACGGCGCTGATCCCGATCCAGACATGGCGTTTTGTTACGGGCTCATCGACAATTTCGTGCTCCTTGTCGATCTCGAAAGGATCGTCGGGCATGGCCGACCGGGACGGGTCCTTTTTTACCCTTTTACCATAACGCATCAGGAACAAAAAACCTATGGTGAACAACACGAGGAACATGATGACCCTGTACCCCATCCCGCTGCCAATGGGCAATTCGGCAATCTGTTGTGCAATCTGTACCGTAAAGGGGTTGGTTATGGCCGTGGCCCATCCTATGCCTTCGGGGATAAGTAAAATGGACACACCAAAGATGCGGTCGTAGCCCATCTCTTTCGAAAGTAAAAGAAGTATGGGAATGAGAGGGATGAATTCTGCCCCCATGCCCAGGAAAGTGCCCCCAAAAGCAAAGACTGTATACAGGATGAATGTGAGCATCATGGGTGATCCCCTGAACTTTTTCAGGAGCTTGTTGATCACCACATTGATTGTCCCTGTGTGCTGGATGAGGTTGAATACCGCGCCGATGATAAAAACAAAGAATATAAGGGCAGCCGCCTGGTTCATCCCTTTCGGCACGGCGGAGAAAAGCCCCAGCAGACTAGTTGGCGTAGCTTTTCCATCCTCTTTTCCTCCCAGGATGAATCCCTTTATTGAATAATGCTTGGGTATTTCCTGGTAAGTGCCGGGGATCACCACTGTCCGTTCAATATTGTTGATGGTTTTTGTGGTCCTTTTGTAGCTTCCCGAGGGAATTATATAAGTGAGTATACTGCTGAACAGGATGATTGCCGAGAGGAAGATAAAAACATGGGGTATGCTCAGCTTCGAGAGTAGTTTTTTCATGAGGGGTACCGGATTGCTGGCCGGCAAAAATAGGAGATTGATTTACAGGGAGTTGTTATTGAAATGTTAAAATGGTTGGCTAATTAGCACAAATGGCTCTGATTCTTAAATAACGTTGCGGTGCATAGTGCCTTTGTGTCTTTGTGGCAAAAAAAGAACCGTCCACAAAGGCACTATGACACAATGAACCACAATGATCATAAAACAAACTCACGAGGAACGCGAAGTCAAGGCATTTAACTTACAATCAACAAAATAGGTCTGCTGTTTTATTGAAATACAGGAGAAATACCTTTACTTTTTTTCCATGCCTGCCTCTAGTTATCATTTTTTCTCGATAGCAGGGGGCAGATACCATAATTTTTAAAATACTGCCAGTTGATAAAGATAGTTTAACAAAAGAATTTATGAAACCCAAAAGCTTACCACATATACGGTAAGCTTTTTTTTGGAAAAGTTTCTTGAAATTTCAGGAAAGGCTTTTCTCGGCGCTGTAAAAAGATAAAACTCTAAAACATTGAGTATACTTGTTTTCTGACTTCCAATTCATTAATTTTATGGTAACCGAATCATTTCTGCCACTACTATCTGATCTTTTTCTTTAAGCATCAGTGCTATCGTTCATTGAATACTTTCTGGTGTTCACAAACAGGATCCAAACCAATTAAAATACCAGTCTTATGAAATCAAATGCAGTAACCATTGCAGTCATTACTCTCTGCCTAGTGTTTTCCGGCACAGCCTATACACAGGTAGGGATCAATCTTACCGGGGCCCCACCCCATAGCTCTTCCATTCTTGATGTATCGGGAAATACAGGAGGATTTTTGGCGCCAAGGATGTTACGTTCAGAACGGCTGGCAATCCCGGGGACTCATTACCAGTAAACCCACACATGGGTGATATGTACATGAATTCTACAATCGGAAAGCTTATGGTATATGACGGATCGGTGTGGCAGGCGTGCTGGTAGCAAAGGTATAATTAACCGGTTTATGGTTTGGCTACATTAATTTTTACGAGTCTTTTATAACATTTAGTCATATTATGTGTTACATTTATTGATATTACAAAAGGTTCTATGAAAAAAGAAAAGATCCGATTTTCTCCTAAGAAAAATCCTGAGTTTTTCAGGGAATTAAGGGAGAAAGTTGATGAATATTTTACGGAGAATAAGATCTCTAAGTACGGCAATTATCATATTGCCTTGAAGTCCACACTCATGCTTGCAATGTACCTGGTCCCCTATCTTCTGATGTTGACAGGGGTTGTTACCTCACTTCCACTGGTTTTCCTTAGCTGGATAGTTATGGGAGCAGGCGTGGCAGGGATCGGGCTGGTATTGATGCATGATGCCAATCACAGGTCGGTCTCAAAACGACAGATCATTAACAAGATAGCCGGCAAGTCACTGTACTTGCTTGGCGGCCACCCCGAAACCTGGCGTCACCAGCACAACACCATGCACCATGGATACACCAATATCGAGGGGCATGATGAAGACATCGATCCCCTTGAGTTCCTCAGGTTTTCACCGCACAAGAAGCTCAGGAAGATACACCGCTTCCAGTTCATATATGCTTATTTTACTTACGGACTGATGACCCTCACCTGGATCACTACAAAGGATTTCAAGCAGTTGATCCGGTACAGGAGAGAGAGGGCCCTGCCTTATGACGAAAAGAAATACAACATATTGATGACCGACCTCATTGTTTCCAAGGTACTTTATTATGCCGTCTTCCTGGTGATACCGATTATCTTTTTCCCGGTGGCCTGGTACTGGACACTGATTGGGTTTATCCTGATGCACCTGGTAACCGGTTTCATCCTGGGTATCATTTTCCAGACAGCCCATGTGGTCACCACCTCAGACTACCCTCTGCCTGAAAATGGCTCCATCGACAACAATTGGGCTATCCACCAGTTGCAGACAACCGCCGATTATGCACCCCGGAACAGGGTCCTGTCGTGGTTGGTCGGGGGATTGAACTTCCAGGTTGAGCATCACCTGTTTCCCAACATCAGCCACGTTCACTACAGGAATATTGCTCCAATTGTGAAGGAAACCGCTGAAAAGCACAACCTTCCCTACTATGTGAACGACACCTTTTTCAAGGCCTTAGGAAGCCATACAAGGATGCTGAAGCGTTTAGGGACAGTTGCGTGACACTGCGCTCATCGTCCTTTCGGTCCCGGCAAATCAGTTACATAAGGTATAATGAACTTCTTAGAAGTGGTAGAAAAACTACTACAATTTCTGAAAAATTTGTATTTTTGCACACCTTTTGCGTGACACCGTGAAAGGTATGGCATGTAAGGCAAAACATCGAAAATCGACAGTTGACAGTTGACAGTTGACAGTTGACAGTTGACAGTTGACAGTTGACAGTTGACATTTGACATTTGACAATTTTCACGGGCCTATAGCTCAGTTGGTTAGAGCACTTGACTCATAATCAAGGGGTCCCAGGTTCAAGTCCTGGTGGGCCCACAAAAAAAGCGTTGCCTCTTTCATCCACCGTAGTTTTAACGAAGGTGGAGAGGCAACGCTTTTTTATTGCACGATGGAGGAGATTGCACGATATTTGATTTCCGATTCCGATCAATCTTATACGTCTTGCAATCTTCTCAATCGCGCAATTCTATCTCTTGCCCTTGCTTAATTCAAAAATCATAACGGAGAAGTTAACTAACCTATCCTCAATTTCTTTTTTCATAACATACTTTTACCCTTTATCGCCGGAGAGCCGAAAAATACCTGTTTGAAAAAGAAAAACTTTAAAAATTGACAATTGATCCGCCTGAGGCGGAACATTCGACAATATAATTCTGCCACTCCTGCGGAGTTCGCCGGGTGTACCTGCTCGCTTCGTAGTTACCGGTGTGTCGTCACCTCCGGCGACTGGTATTTTTATATCCGGTTTCGGGCAATAAGTTGATCTATCAAAAAAGAGTAGTCCCGTAGGGACGGAAAAGCGGTAATAGAACGGAAAAACATGATTCAAGGAAATCCCGGAGGGATGGCAGAATAATACGAAA
>CAZXWD010000032.1:0-5053 GCA_964644135.1 uncultured Bacteroidales bacterium
TGTCTTCCAGATGTCTTCCAGATGTCTTCCAGATGTCTTCCAGATGTCATCCCTGTTACTTATTGCCTCTCACCGCAATATTTCGTAACTATAACTGTTTTATTTGACCAGAGCTTACTGTCAGCGTGTTCAATAGCGTACAACTATTGTGTTATTATGAACACCTCGGACAGCACGTCAAAGGGCCATTCGCTTATCTATCTAGTTGATTATTAGCAATAAAATAAAACTGGCACATTTTTAGTGAATAAATACGTTCAAAACCAAATTAACACGATTATTATGGCGCACGTAAACGTGAAAACATTACACAGAAAACCCTTGCTCACGGTTTTCCTCTTCCTTGCCGGGTTTTTTTCAATGAATACCGGACTTCTGAAGGCTCAGGAAATGGATACTGAGTTTTCGCTTGACGACTGCATCAACTATGCAATCGAACACAACATCGACATAAAGAAACAAATGCTGGGCGTTAAGGCTGTGGAAGCCGATCTGCTACAGAGTAAGCTGATAATGCTCCCCGATCTGAATGCAGGCGGGAACCATGTGTATAACTGGGGCCAGACTATAGACAGGTACACTAATGAGTTTGCCACCAACAGGGTGCTCTCGAACAACTTTTACATCAGTAGTAATTTAACACTATTCAATGGCCTCAGAAAAATGAATACAATGAAGCAAAGCCAGATAGAGCTTGAGGCATCCCGTTACGACCTGGATTATACTATGGATAATATCTCTATTACCATCGCAGGATTCTACCTCGATATATTGTTCAATGAAGAGCTCTTGATGGTGGCAGAAGAACAGCTTGCTGTTACCAGCCAGCAGGTTGAAAGAATGAGAAAAATGGTGGCAGCAGGATCCATGGCCAAAGGCGACCTGCTGAACATCGAAGCTCAGGCAGCAACAGAAGAATTACAACTGGTGGAAATGCAAAACAACGTTCAGCTTTCATACCTGAACCTGATGCAATTGATCGATTATCCCGTTTCGGAAGCATTCAGCATTGAAAAGCCTGAACTAAGGGCCATAGAAGCCCCCTCAATTGCCATTAAGTCAGACGATATATACGATATTGCCGTGAATAACCGTCCCGAAGTGAAAAGCGCTCAACTGCGTGTTGAAAGCGCCGAAAAAGGGATCTCACTGGCAAGGGGCTACCTCAGCCCCACCCTGTCGCTCAGCGGTACATGGGCAACCGGTTATTCAGGAGCAAGAACGGAAGGCCTGAACCCATTCCAGGAAGTGATACCCTTCGGGTTTACCGAAAGCGGGGAAAATGTTTACGTACAAACCGAAAGTTTCGAGGAGTTCCAGACAGTGCCGTGGGACCAGCAGATCAGGGACAATAACAACCGTACAGTAGGCCTGAACCTGCAGATTCCCATCTATAACGGATGGCAGGTAAGGACTGCCATCAACAAAGCAAAAATTGCCAGGGAAGAAGCAGGTTATAATTTACAGCAAACAAAGCTCGAGCTGAACAAAGAGATCCAGCAGGCTTACCTCGATGCTGTGTCTGCACTGAAAAATTACAATGCCGCCGAAAAGAAAGTCCGGGCGCAGCGGGAGGCCTTCAAATATGCCCAGCAACGTTTTGATGTGGGTTTACTGAACTCAGTGGAATACAATGAAACAAAGAAAGAATTGACCAAGGCCGAATCGGAATTGCTTCAAGCCAAATACAACTATATATTCACAACAACAGTGCTTGATTTCTATATGGGAAGGCCGCTGTCGATCGAAAATTAATGTGTTTTAAAACAGATGATAAAGCTAAAAGAGCTTCATAAGACATACGTTACGGGTAAGAACAAGCTCCATGTGCTGAAAGGGATCGACCTTGACATTAACAAGGGCGAGCTCGTTTCTATAATGGGTTCTTCCGGCTCGGGAAAATCCACCCTTCTGAACGTCATAGGTATACTCGATGCCTATGACCAGGGGGAGTATGTGCTCGACGGTATCCCCATCAGGGAACTTACCGAAACAAAGGCTGCAAAATACCGAAACGACCTGATAGGCTTTGTGTTTCAGTCGTTCAACCTGATATCCTTCAAGAACGCCATGGAGAATGTTGCCCTTCCGTTATATTACAAGGGTGTGAGCCGCAGGAAAAGAAACAAGGTAGCCCTTGAGATGCTCGACAGGATGGGACTCAAAGAATGGGCCCACCACACTCCTAATGAACTTTCAGGCGGGCAGAAACAACGTGTTGCCATAGCCCGCGCCCTGATATCCAGGCCCAAGGTAATACTCGCAGATGAGCCCACCGGCGCCCTCGACTCGAAAACCTCCATGGAAGTGATGGAACTCTTCAAGGAGATCAACAGCACAGGGATAACCATCCTGATAGTGACCCATGAAAACGATATTGCCGGTGCCACCGACCGGATCATCAGGCTTAAGGACGGACTGATCGAAATCAACAAGGAAAACGGCAACGGCAGATCCAAACCAAAAAGTTCGGGAGTCATCATGAACTGGCTCAATACCAAATCCTGATCTACAAGTACATGAGACTTGGATTATTTGATATCGACAAGTGGCAGGAGATATTCTCCACTATGAGCAAGAATAAGATGCGCACCTTTCTCACAGGGTTCAGCGTAGCCTGGGGTATCTTTATGCTTATCATACTCCTGGGATCGGGAAACGGGCTGGAAAATGGGGTAAAAAAAGAATTTGAGGGGGATGCCACCAATACCATCTGGGTGAACCAGGGTCAGACGAGCGTACCTTTCAAGGGCCTGAAAGCCGGCAGGCCCATTCAGTTCACAAACGAAGACTATGAAATCATTAAAGGGAATGTAAGGGGAATCGATAAGATATCCGGAAGGCTTACCATCTGGCAAAATAATCTTCTTTCCTATAAAAATGAATATGGAAACTATGATATCATAAGCTGTCACCCGGGTTATGGCTATTATGAAACGGTGGATATCACCTCGGGCAGGTTCATAAACCAGGGAGATATTGACCAGACAAGCAAGTTTGTGGTGATCAGCGAGATCGTCAACGATGCGTTGTTCAAGGGTGAAGACCCTATGGGCAAGTTCATCGAAGTGAGCGGCGTGCCCTTCAAGGTAGTGGGGGTTTTCAACGATCTTGGCGGTGACCGCGACATGCAACGGGTTTATATCCCGCTTACCACAGCCCAGAAAGTCTTTAACCAGGGAAACAGGATCTACAATATTTGTATAACTACCGAAGACGTATCCGTAGAAGAAAGCCAGGCAATGGTGGAAGATATAAGGCAAAACCTGGCCATAAAACATAAATTCGATCCCACCGACCTTCGTGCAGTGGGTATCTGGAACAATGTGGAGGAGTTCAAGAAATTCCTCGACCTGTTTGCCGGTATCAGGCTCTTCATCTGGATCATCGGGATAGGGACCATCATCGCAGGGATTGTAGGGGTGAGCAATATTATGATGATCGTGGTAAAGGAGAGGACTATGGAAATAGGGGTTCGCAAAGCGATGGGCGCAACACCCTGGTCGATCATCAGCCTTGTACTGCAGGAATCAATATTGATTACCGCATTCGCGGGATATGTTGGCCTGGTACTGGGGGTTGGCCTACTGGAACTCGTGTCACCGTTTTTCGATGAAATGGACACATTTTTCAAAAATCCACAGGTCGATTTCAGGATCGCCTTAAGCGCCACCTTGCTGCTGATAATATCAGGTGCCGTTGCCGGTTTTGTGCCTGCAAGAAAAGCGGCCTCGATACAGCCCGTGGAAGCACTGAGAGATGAATAAGATAATGGAAATAGCATGAAGCTGATCGATTTAGACAAGTGGAACGAGATCTGGAGCGTGATCAAAAAGAATAAGCTCCGCACCTTTTTTACCGCTTTTGGGGTATTCTGGGGGATCTTTATGCTGGTCATTATGCTTGGTTCAGGAAACGGGCTGAAAAACGGCGCTTACCAGGGAATGGGCGATATGGCCACCAACAGCTTCTTTATGTGGACCCAGCGTACCACCATCCCCTATAAAGGTTTCCCCAGGGGCCGCTTCTACAATTTCCGCAACAGCGATACGGAAGCGCTCGAAAAGAACATCAAAGGGATAGACCTTGTTGCCCCAAGACTGCAGGCCTGGGGATTCCGTGGCGGTGGGAGCAATGTCATCAGGGGCGAGCGTTCAGGTGCATTCGACATTTACGGCGACACGCCCGATTTCAATGAAATAAATCCCACGACACTGTTAAGGGGCCGCTTCCTGAATAATATCGACCTGAATGAGAAAAGAAAAGTTGTGGCCATCGGCGAAAGGGTTTTTGAAGAACTCTTCCGGCCCGACGAAGACCCTATTGGTGAATATGTCAAGATACAGGGGGTCTACTTCCAGGTGATAGGTGTGGTACGATCAAGGCAGAACGGTCACCAGGCCGAAAGGGACAACCGGTCCATTTTCATGCCCTTTACCACCTTGCAGAAAACCTATAATTATGGTGATATTGTAGGATGGTATTCCATCACGGCAGCAGAGGGCTACAAAGCATCTGACATCGAAAGGCAGGCCAAGAAACTGATGAGGGAAAGACACCACATCCATCCCGACGATGACCGTGCCGTGGGTTCGTGGAATATGGAAGAGGAATTCAATAAGTTCACAACCCTCTTTGCAGGGATAAATACCCTGATCTGGATCGTTGGCATAGGAACACTCTTTGCCGGAGTGGTCGGCGTAAGCAATATCATGCTGATAGTGGTGAAGGAGAGGACCAAGGAGATAGGGATCCAGAGGGCAATAGGCGCAACACCTGTCAACATCATTGCACAGATCATTATCGAATCGGTTTTCCTTACCACAATAGCAGGTTACCTGGGACTGGTACTCGGTGTGGGGCTCGTGGAACTGATCAACTACTTATTGGTAACGTCAGGCGCCAATACTGAAATGTTCGTTAACCCCCGGGTTGACTTCGACAAGGCCATCTCGGCCCTGGCCATTCTCATTGTTTCAGGGGCGCTGGCAGGATTGATACCGGCAAGGAGGGCCGTGGCCATAAAGCCGATAGAGGCGCTGAGGGATGAGTA
>CAZXWD010000032.1:5153-10319 GCA_964644135.1 uncultured Bacteroidales bacterium
AAAAAATAGTAGACATCATGAAGACTTTTTTGAAAATATTGTTAGGTGTGGTGGTGGTTTCGGTTTTTGTTTACACCATTTACTTTTTGTATGAAAAGTCGCAGGCAAAGCCGATAGAGTATGAAACGATAGCCCCTTTCATTGCCGACAGCATAGTGAAAAAGACCGTTGCCACAGGCTCTGTGGTGCCCCGGAAAGAAATCGAGATAAAACCACAGGTTTCAGGCATTATAGATGAGTTATTCGTTGAACCGGGCGATATGGTTAAAGCCAACGACCTGATCGCCAGGATCAAGATCATTCCCAACATGGTCAGCCTCAACAATGCCGAATCTAGACTGAACAGGGCACGTATCAATTACGAAGATGCCAAAAGGGACTATGATCGTCAGAAAGACCTCCTGGAACAAGGGGTGATCGCCCGGGCAGAGTTCGAAGATTACGAAGTGGCATTCAACAATGCCGGCGAAGAGCTCGAA
This sequence comes from uncultured Bacteroidales bacterium, assembly GCA_964644135.1. GTDB lineage: Bacteria > Bacteroidota > Bacteroidia > Bacteroidales > JAGOPY01 > CAZMOK01. Next base: position 5,633 of record CAZXWD010000032.1, read on the forward strand.
TCGGCCGAGAACAACCTGCAGCTCATCAAGGAAGGACAAACAAAGAACACTACCGAAACCACCAACACACTCGTCAGGTCTACCATTGAAGGGATGGTGCTCGACGTGCCGGTTGAAATAGGCAACTCGGTGATCGAAAGCAATACCTTCAACGACGGTACCACAATTGCCAGCGTGGCCGATATGGGCGATATGATCTTCGAAGGAAAGATCGATGAAACCGAAGTCGGGAAGATCAGGGAAGGCATGCCGCTCATTCTTACAGTTGGGGCGATTGACGAAGAGAAATTCCTGGCCGAGCTGGAGCACATCTCCCCTAAAGGTGTGGAAGAAAACGGCGCCATCCAGTTTGAAATAAAGGCCAATGTAGTTCTCAGCGAAGGTAATTTCATACGTGCAGGTTACAGTGCAAATGCCGACATCGTGCTTGAAAGGGTCGATAGTGTGCTGGCCATCCAGGAAAACCTGCTCCAGTTCGATAACGATTCAGCTTACGTTGAAGTGGAAACCGCGCCCGACCAGTATGAAAGGCGCTATGTAACCACCGGGCTGAGCGATGGTATCACCATCGAAATAAAGGAAGGCATCGGTAAAGACGACAAGATCAAGAAGCCTTCGGCCGAAATGCGTTAAAACCGTGCAACGATCCTGCATTCTCATCAGCTTTATTTAAATATATTCAGTAATTTCGTGGTCCTTGTGAGAATTCCAAACCATAAAAAAATAAAGCAAATGAAAAGAATGAATCAGTTATTGCTGGGAATGACAATCCTTGCAATTCTCTTCCAGGGATGCCAGCAAGCGCCAAAAACCGAAGCAGAAATGGAAAGTGAACGTCAGGGCCTCGTACCTGCAAACGGTGACCTTATGCCGGTAAGCAAAGATTACGTTGCCGACAGGGTAGACATATATGTCCCCTTCGAACTCACTGCCGACATCAGCCATCTTTCAGAAAACCACCAAAAACTTGTAGGCAAACTTTTTGAGGTAGCCGACATTATGGACGGCTTGTTCTGGGAACAGGCCCTGGGCAATAAAAAAGATTTTCTCTCCCGTATCAAGGATGAAAATGCTAAGAAATTCGCAAAGATCAATTACGGCCCATGGGACAGGCTCAAAGGAAATGAACCCTTCCTTGGCGGCGTAGGGCCAAAACCGGCCGGCGCCAATTTCTACCCCGCCGATATGACAAAAAAGGAATTCGAAGCTTTTCAAAATGAGAACAAAGAAAGCCTCTACACCCTCATCCGGAGGAGTGACGACGGATCACTGAAAACTGTCTGGTACCACGAAGCCTACGCCCCGCAACTTAATAAGGCCTCAAAGTTAATGAAAGAGGCAGCAGAGCTTGCCGAAGACGAAGGCCTCAAAAAATACCTCAACATGAGGGCCGACGCGCTCCTGACCAGCGATTACCAGCCCAGCGATTTCGCCTGGATGGAAATGAAAACATCACCCATCGATTTTGTGGTTGGGCCCATCGAGAACTATGAAGACGGTCTTTTCGGATATAAGGCTGCTTTCGAATCTTTCATCCTCATAAAAGACCAGGAATGGAGCGAGAGGCTCGAAAAATATGCCGCCATGCTCCCCGACCTACAGAAAGGGCTTCCCGTGAAAGATGACTATAAAAAGGAAATACCGGGCTCGGATGCTGATCTTAATGCTTACGAAGCCGTTTACTATGCAGGTGATTGCAATGCAGGAAGCAAGACCATTGCCATCAACCTGCCCAACGACGAAGAGGTACAGTTGAAAAGCGGTTCGCGCAAGCTGCAGCTCAAGAACGCCATGCAGGCTAAATTCGATAAAATACTCGTGCCGATATCCGGGATGCTGATCGACGAATCGCAGAGAAAGCACGTTACCTTCAACGCATTCTTCAGCAACACTATGTTCCACGAGGTTGCCCATGCGATGGGAGTGAAAAATACGGTCAACGGAAAGGGAACCGTAAGGACAGCCCTCAAGGAACAATACTCCCCCATTGAAGAAGGCAAGGCTGATATCATGGGCCTGTACCTCGTTACAAAGCTTTTTGAGAATGGAGAGATTGAAGAGGGCGAACTGATGGACTACTATGTGACTTTCATCGCGGGCATATTCAGGTCGAGCCGCTTTGGCGCCGCCAGTGCACACGGTAAGGCCAACATGATGCGCTTTAACTATTTCTGGGAAAAGGGAGCTTTCACAAGGAACGATGAAGGCACCTATACCATCAATTTTGAAAAAACAAAAGAGGCCATGGAAAGCCTGATGCAAAAGATCATTTACATCCAGGGTGACGGTGACTATGAAGCAGCCAAAAAGTGGGTTGCAGAAGAAGGTGTGATCAGGCCGCAGCTCAGGGAAGACCTCGACAGGCTCAATACAGCCGGTATACCCGTTGATATTGTCTTCGACCAGGGTAAAGAAAACTTAGGGCTCTGAGAAAAAAATAAAACTTCAAACAGAATACTACCATGAACAGAAAATTTATTGACGTCTTTTCCAGGATCTTCCTGGCCTTATTCATTGCCGGATCGTTCTCCGTCAATCTGAAAGCTGCAACCCCTCCCGACCCGGATGAGGGAATGTGGCTCCCCATGTTTGTTAAAAATCTCAACTACGAGGAAATGAAAAAGATGGGGCTGGAACTCACTGCCGAGGAGATCTACAGCATTAACAACTCGAGCATCAAGGACGCCATAGTCGGACTGAGCAACAGTTCTACGCCCTCCGGTTTCTTCTGTACAGGAGAGATCGTTTCTGACAAGGGCCTGATGTTTACAAACCATCACTGTGGGTACGACAAGATACAGTCGCACAGCACCATAGAAAATGATTACCTGAAAGATGGCTTCTGGGCCATGAGCCTTGAAGAAGAGCTGCCAAACGAAGGACTTACGGCAACTTTCTTCGAGAGGATGGAAAACGTGACCGACTCGATCATGCCTTTCCTTTCTGATACCATGACAGAAGCCGAAAGAGGTGCCAAAGTGAGAGAGATCTCCGCTCGTATCAAGGAAGCAGCCTCTGACGACGGAAGGTACCACACGGTTGTAAAAGGCCTGTTCAGCGGTAATGAATATTATCTTTTTGTTTACAGCATTTACAAGGATGTCCGTCTTGTAGGTGCACCTCCGTCATCGATAGGTAAATTCGGAGGCGATACCGACAACTGGATGTGGCCCCGCCATACCGGCGATTTCTCGATTTTCAGGGTCTACACTGCCCCTGACGGAACACCGGCAACCTATTCGGAAGACAACATCCCCCTCAAGCCAAAGCACCACCTACCTATCTCGCTCGACGGGGTAAAAGAAGATGATTTTTCCATGATCTGGGGATATCCCGGCGGCACCGACAGGTATATGACTTCATACGGGATCGAATTCCAGCTCGACTATTTCAACCCGATCATCATAGATGTGCTGGGCACCAAACTGGAGGCCTGGAAGGAATTCATGGATGCCGACCGCGAGATCGCCATTAAGTATGCCTCTAAATACTCCAGTCTTGCAAACTTTTGGAAATACAGCATAGGCCAGTCGAAAGGCCTCAAAAAACTGGATGTTTACGGTAAAAAGAAAAAGCTTGAAGATCAGTTCACCAATTGGGTAAACAAAGACGAGGCCCGCCAGGAGAAATATGGCGAAGTGCTCCCCGGAATGGCTGAAGGATATTCAACAATGAGCGAGGTATTCAGGCCTGTAGCACTGGGTATCTTCGCAGGATCGGGCGGACCTGAGATCTTTGAACTACCGCAGAAAATGAGGTCCGTATACCAGATGCTGGAAGAAGATACAGAAGAATCGATTGTGAAGGAAACCACTGCCGGAATGAAGGAAACCGTTGAGGATTTCTTCAAGAACTACAGCGCCCGTGCCGATCAGAAGGTGTTTGCCGTAATGCTCAAAATGTATTATGATGAACTGGGCCGTGATAACATGCCTGAAGAGTTCCTTAAGCTTGTCGACAAGAAAAAGGGTGATTTCAATGATCTCGCCGAATATGTGTTCGACAAGTCGATCTTCGATAACAGGGAGGAAGTGATGGAGTTCCTTGATGACCCATCTTTCAAAACACTCAGGAAAGACCCCGCTTACACCCTGGCGATGGCCCTTCAGAACAATACCATGCAGTCGATGGGCGGATTCCAGGGCGTCCAGAGCAGCCTTGGGAAGTACGAAAGGCTTTTCATCCACGGGCTCAGAAAAATGATGCCGTATAAGGTTTTCTATCCCGATGCAAATTCCACCATGAGGCTTTCGTACGGGACGGTGCAGGACTACATCGCTGCCGATGCCGTAAGGTATGATTACAAAACCCACCTTTATGGGGTAATGGAAAAGGAAGATCCTTCGAACGACGAATTCATCGTTCCCGAAAAGCTCAAGCAGCTATTCAAGAGCAAGGATTACGGCCCGTATGGAAAAGACGGTAAGATGATCGTCTGTTTCCTGACAAATCATGATATTACAGGCGGAAATTCAGGCAGCCCGGTGATCAATGGAAACGGCGAACTGATCGGCATAGCCTTCGACGGCAACTGGGAAGCCATGAGCGGTGATATAGCCTATGAACCTGAACTACAGCGAACTATCAATGTGGATATCCGTTATGTGCTTTTCGTGATCGATAAATATGCAGGTGCCCAGAACCTGATCGACGAGCTCACCATCGCTCCGAAGAAAAAGAAGGCCGG
>CAZXWD010000032.1:10419-27931 GCA_964644135.1 uncultured Bacteroidales bacterium
ATCCCCATCTTCTTCATTAAAAACGTCGCATTCATCTGCCTTGCTATGCCGTCGCGGATCTTATAATCAAAAACAAGCCGGTCATCCTTGATCACCACCTCGAATGATCTGTTGGCTATTTCGCCCGGGTATTCCTGTTCGAGTTCGCCAAGGGCAAGGTCATGAGTGGCAACCAATCCATAGGCTTTATAATTCAACAGCTTTTTCATAAGCTCCATCGACCCCGCCTGCTTGTCTTTCGAGTTGGTGCCCTTCAGGATCTCATCAAGAAGGATGAAAAGCCGTTCGCCCGATTCAAGCGTTTCGATGATCTGTCCCAGGCGCTTCAGCTCAGCATAGAAATATGATTCATTTTTTAGCAGGGAATCAGAGGTGCGGATGCTGGTCATGATACGCACCGGGGAAAAGACAAATTTCTTTGCCGAAACAGGCGCCCCGGCCATGGCGAGTACAAGGTTTACCCCAACAGTGCGCAGGTAAGTACTCTTTCCGGCCATGTTCGCTCCTGTGATGATTTGGAATTTACCTCCGCCATTCACCAGGACCGGGTTTCTCACCAGGTCTCTCTCTGGTATCAGCGGGTGTCCCAGCTCTTCCCCTTCAAGAATAAAATCATTGGTACTTAACCCGGGGAAGGTGGTTTCAGGGTAGTTATACCGGTAATTTGCCAGGCTTGCCAGTGCATCCATTTCTGCAACGGCGGCAATCCATTCAGGTAAAAATCCCTTGTTCTCCGCCACCCAGTTTTCAAGCCTCCTGGCCTGTATCATGTCCCACATGAAAAAAGCATTCAGCAAAAAGCCCGCTATCAGGTTCAGGCGCGTGTCAAAAGCATTCAGGATATGGTATAGCTTCTTCACCCTTTTCCCCGGCATGAGCTCTTTATCCCCCATCGATGATTTGATCTCTTTTAAAAGGGATGAATTGAACTCCTTATTTTCAATAAGGGTCAGCAACCGGGAATATTTTTCGATGATCGTTGCCCTCCTGCCCAGGTTCCGGTGTTTCTTGTCGATAAGTTTCTTGTACCTGGCCGATACCGACAACGAGATCCCCAGGAAAAACAGCAGGGCTATTGCCGGGATCGAACCCAGGGCAACAAAAGTAATCGTTGCAATGCCGAGAACAGGGATGATGATAAGCCAGGCAAGCACAGCAGGACTGTGGAATTCGGCCGGTTCATCCACCCAGCGGATCAGCTCATCGGCATCCTCCCTCTTCTCCTCCGCCTCATATCCCGTTGCCCTGAACTCCTCCCTCCATAACTTTTCAGCGCTCAGTTCCCTTACTGCCTGCTGGCGTTTTTCAATTACCCCGGCATCCGGCTGATAAGAAGCAAGCCACCGGGCAAGCAATGTTTTTCCCCTGAAAGTGGATGTCCGGTTTATGAACTGGTAAACAGACCCTTTTCCAAAAATATCCAGGTCGGAAGCATAGGGGTGCTCGTGGTTGATGAATTCAGCGCCCGGATCAAAATGGCCGAAATTATGGTCCAGTGCCTTCAGCTCATCTTCGTTTATCTTTTTAAGATTTTCAAGATGTGATATTATTGAGCCCATCTTCAGGTGCTGCCTCACAACTAAAAGGAATGTTGCTATCCCTGAAACCAGGATGATTGTAAGCGCCGTGTAGCCCCAACCCACTGCAAAATAGATAAGCACCAGTGTGAGGAGAAAAATGCCGAGCCTGGCAAAGGCCAGCCACTTGTACTGTTTGGACAGCTTTTCGTTCTTTGAGCGGATCTGTTGCAGCCGGCTGTTATATTCCTGTCGGGGTTTGCCTTCCATGCCTTTCTTAGGATGATTTCCAGTTTTTATAGGGGTTTTTGACAAGATTGGCGTTGTAATAGCGTGGATCATCGGTCACCTCTTCGCCTACCCAGGAGGGCTTTTCAAATTTTTCATCCTCTTCTGTAAGCTCTATCTCTGCAACGACCAGGCCCTCATTTTCGGCATGGAATTCATCAACCTCCCACATATGCTCACCTGATTTAATGCGGTACCTGTACTTTTCCACGGTGGGTTTTTCGCACAACTCGATCAGCATGGTTTCAGCATCCTCTTTCGGTATCTCATATTCAAATTCAGTCCTGGTGGCCCCTTTTGTTATTCCTTTTACAGTAAGGAAACCTTCATTGCCATAGATCCTGACACGTACTACCCTGTTCTTGTCGGTATTCAGGAAGCCCTGATGGATGTATACCCCTTCGGCTTCGCTTTTGAACTCATCCGAATCAACAAGGAATTTTCTTTCTGTCTCTTTTCCCATGATTATATCATATTGTCAGATCCTTAACGATCTTCACATAACTTATGTTCTCCATCCCTTCCATACCGAACATCTTCATCGTTTCCAGTATCTTTTCAGGCTCGGTCGATTCTATGCTCACCGTCTGGGTATCCTTCCCGTTGATGGTAACCTCAGCATATTCTGCCATACAATCGTTTATGCTGTAGCCAAAACGCCGTTTGGCAACATCAGCAAAAAAGAGATGTTCCTGGCCCGAAACCACCTCGTCCATAAACTCATCCAGGGTATAAAGGCTTTTATCGATCACTTTGGGGTGGATATGCATGAGCGGACAGATCTTTTCAACCAGCAACTGGGCATCCACGGGAAAGCCGGTCTTCACAACCGGGTACCATTGCTCGAGCTTTCCTTTCACCTCAAGCAACTCTTTAACGTCGAGCTTATCGAACCGGAACTTGAAATTGTATTTATCAATTTCGGGAGAAACTATGTATTTTTCTTCCGATTCCCTTTTTATCTCATCGGAGGAATGTTTTTTAAAATCATCCCTGAACCGCGCCAGGTTATCGCTGAAGTGCCTGAATTCATATCTTGCGTCGATCATAGCTTGATATATTTACTTTTCTTTTGAAAGATAATATATTGACAACCTTTCTTTACCGGGGATAGTATCTGTTACGCCGGTTTTATTTATGCCGGTGGCTTGTATTTTCTGCTCAAACACGTTATCCACGAAAAACAATGCAAAGAAAGTTATTATCGCGGTTATCACCGGTGTTGCAACCCATCCGGCCACTATCTGGCCGAGGACTTTCGTCTTTATTTCCCTGGCACCTTTTAGCAGTCCTATACCGAGGATGGCGCCTATCACCGCCTGTGAGGAAGATACCGGGACAAGGGGTATGGCCGGCAGGCCCAGGCCCACAAGGAACTGCTGGAGTGCAGTTGAGGAGAACACGAAGAGCACCAGCCCCTGGGAGAGCACAACCACTATGGCTGCCTCAGCATTCATCTGCATGAGCTGACTTCCAACCGTCTTCATTATCTTACTTGAATAGGTAAAGATGCCGGCTGAAATGGCAAGTCCGCCAAGGAAGAAAAGCTGCTGGGTGCCGGTAATGGTGAAATAACCACCAATACTGATATCATTGATCGGAATGGCAGGTACGTAAACCCCCATAACATTGGCAATGTTGTTGGCGCCAAGCGAATAGGCCCCGAAGGCCCCTGCGATCACCAGGCTTATCCTTATCAGCATATCGAGCCTCAGCAGGTGTATCCTCACTTTGATAATGATGAATTTCAACAGCAAATACAGCAGGATGCTGAAAACTGCAGCGAGCAGGGGACAAACGATCCATGTAAGCACTATATCGACGAGCACACCGTAATCGGTGCTGTGTCCTGTGTAGAAGTTCCACCCTACTATAGCGCCCACTATAGCCTGTGAAGTGGAAACCGGGATGGCATACCTTGTCATCAGGAAAACAGTAAGAGCGGCTGCTAAAGCAACTGTGAATGACCCTGCAATGGCATTTACCGAGCCCAGGTCGCCCAGCGTATTGGTTGTACCTGAACCCTGCACCACAGCGCCGATAACCACAAAAACAGCGCTTACAAGGGCAGCAAGACGGAACCTGACCATCCTGGTCCCCACTGCCGTGCCAAAAACATTAGCAGCATCGTTGGCGCCAAGCGACCAACCCAGGAACAATCCACTGGTGAGAAAGATGAAGATCATAGCAGTTAAATGCTTCTTTTTATTGCAAGGATGTTCAGGGTGTCGGCTATGCGCTCGCTCATGTCAGATAATTTCTCAATGTGGGTCACAAAGTGCCGGAGGTGCTGCTTCTTTGCGAGGTCAAGTTTTGTCTTTTCTTTGAAAAGCTTCAGTTTTATCTGGTTTGATTCTTTATCCACCTCCTTTTCGTAAAAATAAACACGATGTACATTGTCTTTCACCGAACCGGGCTCCCTGAAGAATGATCGGGCCGATAACACCAGGCTAACCACTGCGTCAGTGGAAGTTTTGGCAAGGTCTATTATGTCCTGCTGAAGATCTTCAGGTATGACCGGCGCTTCGATCTGAAACTGAACAAGGCTCTCCTTTGCTGTATCAACAAGGTCGTCCATGTTTTCAAGGAGCTGCAACACATCACCTCTCAGATCAGGCAGAAGGCTTTTACGGTACAGCAGGTTTTCGATATCCCGCCTCAGGTCATCTGCCTTGCCCTCAAGTTCGTCGATCTCCTTGATGCGTTCTTCGAAATCCTTATCATCATCCCTGATGTAACTCTTTATCCCTTTCTTGAACACAATGCTGCTTTCGTCAACAATATCGAGAAACTCATTGATCTGGCCTATCACTACCGATGTGCGCTTAAAAATTGAAAACATCTCAGGACTGGTTTTATTGATCTTCTCCCCTATTGGCAACTGCAATTTACGAATTAATTCTCTTTTCACTGAAATATCACAAAAAACCCGGTACAGTTTCCTGCACCGGGCATGTTTGTATCAATTGAAATGTTAACGCTCTTCCATCATGAATTCATCTCTCTTGATCTTGAACTTTTTGATGTCGTGCCTGACCTTAGGCTCTGTTTTTACAAGAGTCAGCTCATCAATAATATTTTGTGCACCGGCAAACTTATCGATGATGAAAAGGACATACCTGATATCCACGTTGATCGTCCGCTGAAGTTCCGGCTCATAGGCAATGTCGCCGCTCATGGCCTCCCAGTTACCGTCAAATGCAAGGCCGATAAGCGCTCCCATGCTGTTGATGACCGGACTGCCGGAGTTTCCTCCCGTTATGTCATGTGTAGTGAGGAAACAGACTTTCATGGTGCCGTTATCATCGTACTTACCATAGTCTTTTTGTTCATACAGCAGCTTGAGCTTGTCGGGCACAATGAACTCCCAGTTTGCGGGATCCTCTTTCTCCATAACGCCCTCCAGGGTAGTGTAGTAATTATAATAAACCGCATCAGCAGCCTTGTAGTCCTGAACGGTACCATAAGTAAGGCGCATGGTGAAATTGGCATCAGGATAAAAATCTTTATCAGGGTGCATCTCCATCAGTCCTGCCACATAAAGCCTTCTTGCCTCACTGAGTTTGTCGTAAGCTTCTTCCGTATTTTTCGAAAGGGAATTGTAGTTATCCATGAAAGCCTTATAAGCCTCATAAGCTGGGTCTTTGGCGATCTTTTTGGCCTTCGGGTTTTCCAGGAATTCAAGTACGCTTTCTTTGGTAGCGAAGATCGACTTATCAAAGACCTTTTCGGCATACCTGTTAAAATCGCCTTTGTATTTCTTAGTGATATCTTGAAGGTATTCAGGTTGCTGGTCGGCAGGAACATTTTCCGAATACATCTCCATCATGGCCGCAAGCAGGTTTTTATCTATGCCCAGGTCATAGTTTTTAAAATATTCATCCGCCCTTTCTTTCATGCTTGCTATCATCCTGTCGATCTGATCCTGGTCGGGCTCATCGGCATTAAGCAGATCGTAGAGCCTTTCGGAACTTCTGGCCAGCGAAAGGATCTCTGCTCCACGGATAACGGCTTCACTTATATAAACGCGTGATACAGTATGTTTTCCAATGGTTTCGTATGCTCCTTCGAACATATCCAGTACATCGCCGTACTTTTCCTTCCTGTACGAAGAGCCTTTCACCCAATTAGTAAAAGAAAGCTCCTGTGTCCTTTTCTTATCAAACACTTTCAGCCTTTTCAATCCCTTCGTCTGTCCAATGAAATACTTCCAGTAGTTTGATGTCCGGGCATATTTGGTGGCATATTTGATCCTTATTTCGTCACTGGCATCCATTGCCTCACGCATGATCTTCAGTTTCCGGTCCCTGACCTCCACAACTGTGGGATTGAAATTATTAATGGCATTGTCCACGCCCCACGAGGTCATATATCGTTGCGTACCACCCGGATATCCCAGTATCATGGCGAAATCGCCTTTTTCAACCCCGTCGAGCGAGATAGGTAGGTAGTGCTTTGGCTTGAGGGGGATGTTGTCTTCCGAATAGGTTGCCGGTGTTCCGTCGGGTGCCGAATAAACCCTGAAAAGCGAGAAATCCCCGGTATGACGCGGCCACATCCAGTTGTCGGTATCTGCCCCGAATTTCCCTATGGATGACGGGGGTGCGCCTACAAGCCTCACGTCCTTGTATGTTTCGTAAATGAAAAGATAGTATTCGTTCCCTTCGTAGAAACTTCTTACAACAGCATCGTAATGGGTGTCGTCTGTTGCCTCTTTAATGATCTTGCTTGTATTTTCCCTGACTTTGGCCGACCTGTCATCTTCGGTCATATCATTAGTGACCCCGTCCAGTGCACGTTCTGTCACATACTCCATCCTTACCAGGAACCTGGCTGTGAGTCCCGGGTTGGGAAGTTCCTCTTCCTTGCTCATTGCCCAGAAACCGTCCTTGAGATAATCGTGTTCCACCGTGCTGTGCGACTGGATCTGGCCGTAACCGCAATGGTGGTTTGTAAGCAAGAGGCCCTGATCAGAGATGATCTCACCGGTACAGCCCCTTCCGAAGATCACAATTGCGTCTTTCAGGCTCGACTGGTTGACACTGTAGATCTGCTCAGGTGTAAGTTCAAGGCCCAGTGCCTGCATTTCATCATAGATCTTGTCATCGATGAGCATCGGGATCCACATCCCCTCATCGGCCCGGAGGTTGATGGCAAAAAGTATCGACAGGCTGAGTAATCCTGCTATAATGCTTCTCTTCATTTTCTTGTTCTTATTAGGTTTATACAAATTTTTCTCCTTTCTGGATTCTTACATCATTGACTATCTGCTTGATCTGTTGCTCCTCCTCTTTCCTGCAGATCAGCAAAATATCCTCATCTTCCACAACAATGAAATCGTCGAGCCCGTGGATCACTGCAAGTTTGTCTTTCGGCATATTGATAATACTGTTGGAGGTATTGTAAGTCATAACGTTCTTGCCTATGATTGCATTGTTGTTTTCGTCCTTGCTGCGTATGTCGTGAAGCGAGCCCCAGGTACCCAGGTCGGACCAGCCAAAATCCGATGGCAGCACATACACATTCTCCGCTTTTTCCATTATCCCGTAGTCGATTGATATGCTCTTGCACACCGAATAGGTTTTCTTTATGAACTCATCTTCAGCAGGGGTGAAATACTTGTCGTGCCCTTCCCTGAAAAGGTTGTTCACTTCGGGCAGGTGCTGGTCGAGGGCAGAGAGGATACTGCTAAGCGACCAGATGAATATGCCGGAATTCCAGAGGAAGTCACCGCTCTCGAGAAAGGTTTTTGCCATTTCAAGGTCAGGCTTTTCGGTGAAGGTGCGAACCTTTCGCATTCCGTCGTCTTTCCTTCCTTCGAGTGGCTCCTCGTGGAACTGGATATATCCGTATCCGGTATCCGGTCTCGACGGCTTGATGCCGAGTGTAATGAGCCAGTCGTTCTTTTCGGCGGCATCCAGCGCAGTTTTAATATTATTCTTGAAAATGTCTTCTTTGAGTATTACATGATCAGATGGCGCTACCACCAGGTTGGCTTCCTTGTCCTTCTCATATATTTTATGGGCAGCATAAGCAATACAGGGCGCCGTGTTCCTTCTTGCCGGCTCGCAAAGGATCTGCTCATCTTTCAATTCAGGCAATTGCGCCTTTACCATGTCTTTGTAAATGGCATTTGTAACAATATAAATATTGCTGACTGGGCAGATATCCACAAACCGGCTGAATGTCTGCTGAATGAGTGTCGTTCCTGTTCCCAGGATATCAATGAACTGTTTGGGATGGTCGGTTTTGCTCATCGGCCAGAAACGGGAGCCTATCCCTCCGGCCATAATAATGCAATAGTTATGTTTCATAAGAAAGCAGGGGTTTTTGATACGACAAATGTATAAAATCTAAAGTTATTAGCCCGAAGAACCTACCGGCGTGACAATTGCAGTGGGTTTTACAGTGTAATATTTGCGATTGTCGAGGCAATAGCAACGGTAGTTTTTCCTTATCTTCTCAAGCTTTTTGAAAGTCTTGCCATTGTTGATCCTGAAAAGACTTTCCCGTGGCAAGGTTTCCAGCAATACAGCATCGCCGTTGTTATCATAACTGCTGAGCAGCCTCGATACCACAGGGTCTGAAAACACTGTTGCAGGAGGGTTCCTGAAATAAGACCTGAGCGATCGGGTAAGTTCGGGAGGAAAAATACCATTTTCAATGAAGGTCATTGATATTGCACTGAAGTTCTGTTTCCACTCCCGGCCATGAGGAGGTACCCTGCGGCCGTTACTGATCCAGTTCTTCATATGTGCAATCTCGTGCAGGAGGGTAAGAAGAAAGGAATAGCGGTTCAGGTCGCCGTTCACTGTGATATGATGAAAGCGGTTGTTTACGGGTGGCCGGTAATCGCCCAGCTTGGAGCTGCGCTTTTTCTTGATGGCGATCTTTAAGGAATAACCTTTCAGCAAAGAGACCACGCCGCTATAAGCCCCCTCGGGCAAAAATTCCTTAAGCCCCTCCAGTTCTGCCATAAGTGGTTGTTTTCTCTTCAAATTCAAGATCAGGGATACAACTCCACCGGGAACAGTCGCATTTGCGTGGTTTCCTTTTTTTATAAGGGTGCCGCGTTGAGGAGCAGGAAGCTGCCATCAGAGTAATGATTAGTAATACCGGTATCCACAGGCGCAGTTTCATCAGTTCTTCTTATCCTTTACACGAATTGAACGGATTGAAAAGGTAAAAATTACATTTCAAATTTACAAAACAGTTTTGCATTCAAAGTTCATCCAATAGTTTCATCAAAATATCGTTAACTTAGTGCTGTTATTAATTTGAAGTGCTAACAAACCTGGGTAAATATGCCATCCTGATGTTCCAGGCAATCAGGCATCCCGATAAATGGAAGATGTTCTGGCGCCAGCTTATCGTGGAGCTCCAGGGCCTGGGAGTTGAATCGGTTGGTATTGTAGTGATAATCTCCGTCTTTATGGGAGGTGTTGCTGCCATTCAGACTGCCTATAATATAGATAACCCCCTTATACCCATGACCATGGTCGGGTTTACCGTCAGGCAGTCGATCATCCTCGAATTTGCACCTACGGTAATGAGCCTTATCCTGGCCGGAAAAGTTGGATCGAGGATCGCTTCTGAAATTGGTACCATGAGGGTTACCGAGCAGATAGACGCCCTTCAGATCATGGGCGTCAATTCAGCCAACTTTCTGATCTTCCCCAAAATTGTAGCAGCCGTTATCTTTAATCCGGTACTTATCACCCTGAGCATGCTGCTTGGGCTTTTTGGGGGATGGCTCGCCTCTGTGTCGCTGAACCTCGTCTCATCAGGTGATTACATTGAAGGAATGCAGTCGTGGTTCGATCCGTATATTGTTACCTATGCTCTCATAAAGACGGCCATTTTTGCCTTTCTCATTGTTTCTGTATCAGCTTTTCACGGTTATGTGATAAAGGGCGGGGCACTTGATGTAGGAAGCGCCAGCACCAAAGCCGTGGTGCACAGCAGCATCCTGATAATCCTGTTCAACCTGTTGCTCACTCAACTGCTGCTTTAATGATAGAGGTTAAAAACATATCGAAATCATTCGGCGAAACCGAGGTGCTCAAAGATATCTCCTGCAAGTTCGAAGCAGGTAAAACAAACCTTGTGATCGGTCAGAGCGGCTCGGGCAAAACGGTGCTGATCAAATGCATGGTAGGGCTCTTTGATGTCGATGAAGGGGACATCCTTTACGACGGCAGATCGTATATTAAACTGCCGTTCAAAAAGAAAAAGAAGATAAGGCAGGAAATAGGGATGCTCTTCCAGGGGGGAGCATTGTTCGACTATATGAATGTTGAGCAGAATATCATGTTCCCGCTTTCGATGTTTACCAAAAAAACTCCGGCCGAAAAACTCGAGCGAGTGAACTTTTGCCTCGAAAGGGTCAACCTGGAAGGAAGGAACAAACTGATGCCATCGGAGCTCAGCGGTGGCATGGTAAAAAGGGTAGCCATTGCCCGGGCCATCTCAATGAACCCGAAATACCTCTTTTGTGACGAGCCCAATTCAGGCCTCGACCCCAAAACTGCCGATGTGATCGACGACCTCATCATGGAGATCACACACGAGTTCAATATCACCACCATTGTTAACACCCATGATATGAACTCTGTGCTGATGATTGGCGAAAGCGTGAATTATCTGCACCAGGGGCAATTATGGTGGACGGGCTCTAAAGAAGAGATTCTGGAAGCTGATAATAAGGAGCTTCAGGATTTCATTTTTGCCACAGAATTAACCCGAAGGATTAAAAAATGAACCTGCTTGACATTATCTTACTGGTACCTCTTTTATGGCTGGGATACAGGGGCTTCAGAAAAGGTCTCGTAATAGAGCTTGCTTCCCTGGCCGCCCTCATCCTGGGCATTTATGCATCAATACATTTTTCCTGGTTCGCCGCCGACCTGCTTGACCAATGGCTGAACATAGAGCCTGAGTACATGACGATAGTTTCTTTCATTGTAACCTTTATCGTTGTGGTGGTGCTGGTTTACACCCTCGGAAGGATAATAGAAAAGATGGTCGATATGGTAGCCCTGGGGTTCCTCAACAAACTGCTGGGAACTGTTTTCGGGCTGCTTAAGGCTGTACTCTTCCTTTCGGTGATCCTGCTTCTGATTTCATCTTTCGATCAGAACGAAAAGCTGATCACACCTAAAATGAAGTCAGAGTCGAGGCTTTACAAACCCATTGCCTCGGTCATACCCCTTATTATCCCCCGCATCGATTTCGGTGATCCTGACAGCTGGAAGATCTGGCAGGAGAAAGAAAATTTGAAGCTTATCCAGGGACGACGTCTCAAAAAATGAGACGTCGTCTCCGAATAATTTTTATATTTCCCTTTTGTAGCAGACCCTCCGTAAGTTGCTTTTATTCAATTAATTGCTAAAAAAACATGTACTGCTGGAAATTTATTCTTTTCTGCAAATAGGGACGACGTCTCAAAAAATGAGACGTCGTCCCTGCAGGATCCCTCCAGGAAAATTTATTCCTCTATCGCCGAAACCCCAGGAAGCTCCTTGCCTTCAATGTATTCCAGCATGGCCCCGCCACCGGTCGAAACGTAGCTCACGCGTTCCTTGAGGTTATATTTGTTAATGGCGGCCACTGAGTCACCGCCGCCGATCAGTGAGAAAGCACCCTTTTCTGTGGCATCGGCAACGGCAATTGCAACCTCCTTTGTTCCTTTTTCAAAACTGGACATCTCGAAAACACCCATAGGGCCATTCCAGAGAATAGTCTTTGAACCCTTTATCACATCCTTAAACTTTTTAATGGTTTCGGGGCCAATGTCGAGACCAAGCCAGCCTTCCGGGATTTCAGAAGCATGGCAGACCTTCTGCTCTGCATCATTGGAAAATTCAGAAGCCGCTACAGCATCTTCAGGTATCAAAAGGTCCACTCCAAGCTTTTCGGCTTTTTCAAGTGTGCTTTTGGCAACATCAATGAGGTCTTCCTCAACCATTGACTTGCCAATTTCGCCTCCCATGGCTTTAATAAAGGTAAACATCATGCCCCCGCCGATGATAAGGTTATCTACCTTATCGAGAAGGTTATTGATGATCTCGATCTTCCCTGAAACCTTGGCTCCTCCAAGCACAGCGGTGAAGGGCTTCTCAGGCTCCCCGAGCACCTTGTTAATGTTCCTGATCTCATTCCCCATTATGTAGCCAAAATATTTAGCATCGGGGAAAAATTTCGCAATGACTGCAGTGGAAGCGTGCGCCCTGTGAGCTGTCCCGAAAGCATCGTTGACATATACATCTCCCAGCTCAGAAAGCTTCCTGGCAAACTCCTCATCCCCCTTTGTCTCTTCCTTATAGAACCTGAGGTTTTCAAGAAGCAGGACCTGCCCCGGCTCCAGGTCGCCGGCAAGCTGCCTGGCCGACTCCCCAATGCAATCATCGGCAAATTTCACTTCTGAATCAAGTGACTCTGAGAGATATCCCACCAGGTGGTTCAGTGAAAACTTTACCTCGGGTCCTTCTTTAGGCCTGCCGAGGTGTGACATCAGGATAGCTGACCCGCCGTCATCAAGGATCTTCCTGATAGTTGGCACAGCAGCATCGATGCGTGTAGTGTCTGTTATATTGTAGGAATCGTCGAGGGGAACATTGAAGTCGACCCTGATCAAAGCCTTCTTTCCTTTAAAATTTAACTGGTCAATAGTTTTCATAATGATAATATATTGAATGATTATTAATTACGTTGAAATACAGACAGGCTGCAAAATTATTAAATTCAAAACTGTTAGTGGTGATTATTGACTAATTTTGTCAATCCCCTGAATGTATTAACTGATTGAAACTGATATGAATTATCCCGGAAATATTACTTCCAAGCTTCCCGACACAGGCTCATCCATTTTTGCTGTGATGAGCCAGATTGCCAGGGAAGAAAATGCAATTAACCTTTCGCAGGGGTTTCCTGATTTTGAGATCGCACCGGACCTTATCAAGCTCGTCCACCAGAAAATGAAGGAGGGTTATAACCAGTATGCGCCCATGACAGGAGTGCCCGAGCTGAGAGAGGCTATTGCCGGGAAAGTGGAAAACACCTATGGCATCAGCTATCATCCTGATAAAGAAATCAATATAACTTCGGGAGCAACGCAGGCAATTTATACCGTCATTTCATCCCTGATCAGGGATGAAGATGAGGTGATCATCCTTGAGCCGGCTTATGATTCTTATGCGCCTGCAGTCAAGTTAAATGGTGGAAGGGTTAAGTATGCCTCCATCCTGCCTCCCGATTATAAAGTGAACTGGCAGCAACTGGTCAAACTGATCAGCAACAGGACTAAAATGCTCATTATCAATACACCTCATAACCCCACAGGGAGTATCCTTAATAAAGAGGATCTGCAGATGCTTGAAAAGATCATTCTGAGGAACGACCTTATACTGCTGAGCGATGAGGTTTACGAACACCTGATCTTCGACGGGGAGCGCCACGAAAGTGTGTGCTATTATCCTGAGCTGGCCAAAAAGTCGTTTGTTGTGGGGTCTTTTGGCAAAACATTCCATGCCACCGGATGGAAAACCGGTTTTGTGCTGGCACCTGAGGAGCTTATGAAAGAGTTCAGGAAAGCACACCAGTTTGTTGTTTTTGCGGCAAACACGCCTATACAGCATGCCATTGCCGAATACATCAAAAACCCTGATAACTATAACTACCTGCCTGACTTCTTCCAAGCCAAACGTGATTTTTTTACTGACTTGCTGAAAGATTCACGGTTTAAAGTTCTTCCTTGTAAGGGAACATATTTCCAGTGCCTCGATTATTCAAAAATAAGTGACGAGCCTGAAATGGATTTTGCAGTAAGGATGACCAGGGAACACAAAGTTGCATCTGTCCCTCTATCACCCTTTTACCAGAAAAACGGCGATAACAACATACTCAGGTTCTGCTTTGCAAAGAAAGAGGAAACCCTTGAAAAAGCAGCCGAAATATTATGCAAGATCTGAATGTAACGATTGCACAGAGCTTTCTCCACTGGGGTGATAAAAAACAAAACCTGGAGCAATTCGGAAAATATCTGGCTTCAGCGAACGGTTCCAACCTGGTGGTGCTGCCCGAAATGTTCAATACCGGCTTCATTACCGACCCGATGCCGCATGCAGAAGAGGAAAATGGTCCTACGCTGGAGTGGATGAAAGAACAGGCTTCTAAAAATAGCTTCGTCGTAACAGGGAGCATAATAGTCAATTCTGATAATAAATATTACAACCGGCTATACTGGGTCAGACCGGATGGAAGTTACGAGTATTATGACAAAAGGCATCTCTTCAGGATGGGCGGCGAAGATGAGAAGTTCAGCTATGGCAGGTCGAAGTTGATTGTTACTCTGAATGGATGGAAAATACTTCCACTGATCTGCTACGACCTGAGGTTTCCGGTCTGGAGCATGAACAGGTACCTACAGGGCGATTACGAGTATGATTTGCTTATCTACGTTGCAAACTGGCCACAGGTAAGGAACCATGTATGGAAATCGTTACTGACAGCCAGGGCTATCGAAAACCAGGTTTATGTCATAGGCGTTAACCGGATCGGAAAGGATAATAACGGCATAGAACATTCAGGGGATTCTTCGGTCATCGGACCGAAGGGGCATCCGATAATAAAAATGCCCCCCTCAAAGCAGGCAATCGAATCGGCGACCCTTTCGTACAGGGAACTCAACGAATTCAGGGCAAAATTCACTGTGGGCCTCGACTGGGACCATTACAAGCTCGATCTGGATTGACAATCCGAATCCATTGTATTTTTATTATCGTTATTTCAATAACAATTATATTAGCAGACCGAAAGGAGAATCAATATGAAAATTGTCCTTGCAGGAGATGGTGAAGTGGGTATGTATCTTGCACAGGAACTGTCAAAGGAAGATCATGATATAACCATGATAGTCCCAAACAGCGAACTGGTGGAAAGCATAGAAGGGCATACGGACGTGAAGGCTATCGTAGGCGATCCCACCTTTATTTCTGTCCAGAAAAGAATGAACGTTAAGAGGGCCGACCTGATGATCTCGGCCCTCCACGACGAAAGGATAAACCTTCTTTCAGCGGCTATAGCCAAGAAGCTGGGAGCCAAAAAGGTAATTTCCAGGATCAATAACCTTGAATACCTTTCTGATGAAAATTCAAAACTTTTCAGGGAAATGGGGATTGATTCACTTGTTTGTCCTGAATTCATTGCAGCTACCGAAATCATAGACCTTCTCAAGCAAACTGCGGCTACGGAGATCTTCGATTTTTCAAACGGCAAATTATCGCTTTTTCTTATCAAACTTGATGAAAAGGCCAAAGTGCTGAATAAATCCCTGAACCAGATAGCGGCAGAATATTCACATCTTGATTTCAGAGCAGTGGCGATACATCGCAATGGCGAAACCATCATTCCTAAAGGTGATGATATTTTTCTTGAAGACGACCTGTCATATGTGATCACAAAACCTGAAGGCATAGATGCATTACTGAACCTTGGCGGAAAAACCAGGATAGAGATCAGGGATGTTATGCTTGTTGGCGGGGGAAGGGTAGGGAGGACCGTTGCCCGCAAGCTCGAGCGCCAGTTGAACCTGAAGATCATTGAATCGAACAAGGAAAAGGCCCTTCAACTTGCAAACCAGCTTGATGCAGCGCTGGTTATCCAGGGCGATGCCAGAGACATACACTTGCTCGAAGAGGAAGACATAAGGGGAATGGATGCTTTTGTGGCGCTTACCGACAATTCGGAGACTAATATACTTTCGTGCCTGAATGCCAAAAGGTTCGGGGTAAAAAGGACCATAGCGCTGGTTGAGAATATCGATTATATTGATATTTCACAAAACATAGGCATCGACACCATAGTTTGTAAAAAGCTTAGCACAGCCAGTTATATTATTAAATTTACCATGAGTGCCGAGGTCATTTCCATCAAGTGCCTCAGCGGTATCAATGCAGAAGTGCTTGAAATGGTGGCAAAACCCCATTCGCTGGTAACTAAGAAGCCCATCAAGAACCTGAAATTCCCCAGGGGGGCCATAATAGGCGGAATAGTGAGAGGGGATGAAAGTTATATTGCCGTTGGCGACTTCCTGATCGAAGCCGGCGATAAGGTTGTTGTGTTTGCACTTCCGGAATCCATACACAAAGTAGATGATTTTTTCAATTCCTGAAAATTAATGATGTGACCTGATATGCTCTCTTACATAGAAGTAAACATAAGGTCGATCATCCATGTTCTCGGTTTCCTTCTTATAGTTGAAGGATTTTTAATGTTTACCGGGCTTCCTTTTGCTTTCTACTATGGTGAAGCAAAATGGTATGTGTTGCTTATTTCGGGCCTGATTACCATATCGGTCGGATTCCTTCTATGGATAACCACAAGGGGCAGGTTTAAAAATATCAACAAGAGAGAAGGGTATCTGATAGTTGGGCTTACCTGGGTAGTAATATCTTTGTTTGGCACTTTACCTTTTCTAATCAGCGGTTCCATTCCCTCCTTCACCGATGCTTTTTTTGAAACAATGTCGGGGTTCACTACAACCGGGGCAACCATACTAACCGATATTGAATCGCTTCCCAGGAGCATCCTTTTCTGGAGAAGCCTTACCCACTGGATCGGCGGTATGGGTATCATCGTTCTTTCGGTGGCCATTCTGCCTTTCCTGGGCATAGGGGGAATGCAGCTTTATATGGCTGAAATGCCGGGGGTGAAAAAAGACAAGTTGCATCCAAGGATCACCGAAACAGCAAAAAGGTTGTGGGGTATCTACGTGCTTTTAACCTTTGTACAGACCGCATTGTTAATGTTTGGCGGGCTGGATCTTTTCGAGAGCCTGTGTCATGCTTTCGGCACTGTTGCAACTGGCGGTTTTTCAACCAGGAATGCCAGCATTGCAGAGTTTTCACCTTATATTCAATACGTGATAGTGGTCTTTATGGTGCTGGCCGGTACAAACTTCACATTACACTATTTGGCGCTCAATGGTAAACTGAAAGAGGTGTGGGGGAATGAAGAATTCAGGAAATACATTTACCTGATCGTCTCAGTTACGGTATTCATAGCTGTACTTATGATCTTTGTTTATGGTGGAGATCATGAGGTTTCATTCAGGAACACTGTATTCCAGGTAGTTTCAATACTCACAACAACCGGCTACATCACTTCCGATTACCTTACCTGGCCCGGTAACCTCTGGCTGCTGATCTTTGCGCTGATGTTCATCGGGGGCATGGCCGGCTCGACCGGTGGCGGGGTTAAAGTTGTAAGGCAGTTACTTCTTTTTAAAAACGGCGCACAGGAGCTCAAGAGGGCAATCCACCCCCACGGAATAATCCCTGTAAGGCTTAATCACGAGGCGGTTCCACAGGAGATCATTTTCAAGGTCATGGCTTTTTTCCAGCTTTACATCGTTGTATTGTTAATTGGTTCTGTGGCCATGGCCCTTATCGGTCTTGATTTTGAATCGGCCGTCGGTGCAAGTATTGCAACCATTGGGAACATAGGCCCTGGTTTAGGCAAGGTAGGCCCGGTGGGCAACTATGCGTTCATACCGGGGTTCGGAAAGTGGTTGCTTTCGTTCATGATGCTGCTGGGCAGGCTTGAGTTGTTTACAATTTTGATACTTCTTTCGAAGGCGTTCTGGACGAAATAGATGAGATGTCTTCCAGATGTCTTCCAGATGTCTTCCAGATGTCTTCCAGATGTCT
>CAZXWD010000033.1:0-3975 GCA_964644135.1 uncultured Bacteroidales bacterium
AGTGAGGCATAGATCCTGATATTGTCGACCGCCCAGTATCCGCTGCCATTTCCTGCCCAGGTAAAACGTAATTTAGCATCGGTGCTGCCACCGATCAGTTCGGAAAGGTCAACGATCTCGGCTTCCGGGTTCGCTGTGGAAATGCTGAATGATACCGCATCCTGCCAGGTGTCTCCGTCGTACACTTCAATCTTTGCAATGGCATTGTTTCCGGGGTCAAAAGTATGGTCGAACTGCAGAAGGATGTAGTTGCTGAATGAAGCGTCGAATGAAGGGGTTTCGAGTGCCACTTCTTCAGGCTGGCTGTTTGCGGAGGTAAACTCACTGTCGAATATTGCAAAGGGGGCCGTAATGGGAAAATTGATCTCCCTCTCTCCCGGGTTATCAAAATACCAGCTATCGTTGGTGCTGCCGGTGATAACTTCCACCGTCCATCCCGGCGGGGGCATGGTTCCCGACGTTCCGTCGAAATCTTCGTTGAGCACATAAGTCTGGGAAAATCCTTGGAAGAAGAGGAAGAGTGGGCCGAGTATGAGGATACAAATCTTTTTCATACTTATTAATTGATTGTGAGTGAGTTTAGTAATACAGGAATCGTTCTAAATAAACATGATCCCCGGTATTTTCTCACTTTGCTTTAAAAGTGCTACAGGGCTGAAGAAAGATTGGATTTTTCGTGATTGGGGCTTAATATAGTTTGTACGTAAGAAATTGGAAAAAGTGTCTTAAATTCCGTATCTTTAAGAACCATCAAAACCAGGCCTTATGAAATGAAAAAATATTTGTTCCTGATAGCAGTATTTGCTATTGTATTTCTTAATTCAGGAAAATTGAGATCGCAGGATGTTTTTTATGTGACGACACATGCAGATAATGGCCCCGGCTCTCTGAGAAATATCCTGGCGCAGGCAAATCATTTTGACACAATTTATTTTGAAGAAGGGATTGACTCCGTAAACCTTACCACGGGTCAGTTACTTATAGATAAGTCGCTTTATATACAGGGAAACCCTGACACAACCGTGATCTTAAGATCAGACAAGGCAAATGGCGACTTCAGGATCTTTTGCATATGTTCGGATGATACGCTGCAGGTGCGCCTCGAGCTGTTGGAGCTCACAAGGGGGAGGGCTCCCGGAGGGACAACAGGCTCAATGGAAGGTGAGCCCGGGGGCGCTGTTTACATACCCGGCACAAATCATAGTCTTACCCTTGATGGCTGCATTATAAAAGATAACAGAAGCGGAAATGGATATGGAGAATCCTGGCAAACAGAAGGAGGTGACGGAGGCCCTGGCGGTGGGATATACAGCAACAGCCTCCTAACTGTCAAAAACAGCCGGTTCTTTGGCAATTTTTCCGGCAGTGGTGCATGCTGGATAAAGGGAAATATTACGTGGTATTCCCACTACACCACCAACAGCGGGTCGGGCGGCGCAATCTATTGTTCAAATGACCTTAACATTACAAATTCAGTCATTGAAAGCAATATAGCACATGACGGTATAAATGCCAACAGTCACGGTGATTCGCATAACACCCACAGTCCCGGAGGAGATGGCGGGCATGGTGGGGGATTGTTCTGTAACAATGGCAACGTACAGATTGAGAATTGCCGTTTTACCAATAACCATGCAGGCAAGGGAGGGAATGGCAATAATATCTACAGCGCCTCCGGCGGAAAAGGAGGGAAAGGTGGGGCTGTTTGTTTTTCGAATGGCAGTGTAACCATATCCAATTCATCCTTCAGCGAGAACAGTTCAGGAAATGGAGGCGGTTCATCTTCAGATGATGGCTCCTACAGCGGGGACGGGGGAGCCGGGGGAGCCCTTTTTGCCGAGGTGGATACTATCATTATCCTCGGTTCTACCATAAAGAACAACCATGCAGGATCAGGAGGTCCGGCAGTATATTCCAATGGCTCAACTGGGGATGGAGCACACGGTGGGGGTGCCTGTTTGTCTTCCGGATTCATTCTGATGGAAGGGTGTACTGTGGAAATGAACAGCGCAGGCGACGGCCCCACTTCCAGTCCGTGGATAACTTACAGCCTGGGCAACGGTGGGTCAGGTGGTGGCCTGTGGCTTAAAGGTGGAAGTGAACTCATGATGATCAGGAGTTGCATTATCAAAGACAACCATGCCGGAAACGGAGGTAGGTTAATGTACGATACTTACAAGAACAATGGTCATGCCGGCAGCGGAGGAGGGATCTGTATTAAATCCGGCAATGAAAAATATTTTCTTGTTAATTCAGAGATTTCGGGCAACCAGTCCGGTTCCTCTTTCAATTATGATGAAGTGACTTATCAGAATGATAAACATCCCAGATCGGGCAGCGGAGGAGGAATTTACACCTCTGCAACTGAAGGATTGCTTATTAATGTTACATGTGCAGGCAATAAAACAGGTACGGCCTATAAAGATGGCCAGGCAATCATGCCCGGGGATGAATGGTGGGAAAAAACCAGGGGACAGGGCGGGGGGCTCTATGCGCATTCCGGCGGGACAGAGGTGATAAACTCTCTGTTTGCTTTCAATCATGTTTCCGGAACCCTGGTAAGCAATGACCTGGAGGGAGAGGCACTGATGGACTATTCCTTTGTGAGAGACAGCAGCAATGCTACGATCATCGGTGGGAATAACATCTTCAACATGGATCCCTATTTTGTCTTCTTTCCTGATACGCTGATGGTGACTTCGGCAAGCTGGGCCATCGACAATGGCAACCCGGATACTTCCATGCTGCAACTGCCTGTGTCCGATCTCGCAGGAAACCCACGCATATTCAACGATGCCGTCGACATTGGGGCTTACGAATACCAGGGAATTACCTGGCAAAACCTGGAGGTGCTTCCTGGAATTATTGATTTTGGAGATATTAAGCCCTGGTCATTTTCATCAGATACCCTGGAGATCATCAACACAGGTCTGCAGGCGATCATGATTGATTCAATATATTGCTTCGAGCCTTTTAACCTGTGGAGCCAAACAGATTCGTGCTGGACGGAATGCTTTGGCTCAACATTGCTTTCGCCCTATCCACCGGATAATGTCCTCAGGATACCTTTGAAATTTTCTACCGGAACGATAGGTCAGCACACTGACAAACTACATATCCGGAGCTCCTATGGCTTGTTAAGCACAGACCTCACAGGTCATTGTGTTGATGATTCAGGTATTGAAGATCATCTTTCTGCCAACCTGATATTTCCGAACCCTTCAGATGGGGATTTTACAATTAAGATCCCGCACTTAAGCATAGTCAGTATAATGAACACAGCAGGAACTGAAATTGGTTTCTGTTCACAGGTAATACCTGGTGGATTGAAGGTGCGTTTGATACATCCGTCAAGGGGCATATTCTATATCAAAGGTAATTTAGGAGGAAAGCCACATTATTTCAAAGTCATTGTCATTCCCTGATAAATAACTATATTTCAGTTTCAACTAAAGCTTATGATCGTATCACTGATAGCGGCAATGGGTAAAAACCGGGTAATCGGCAAAGAAGGTGATGTTCCGTGGCACCTCCCGGATGACCTGGGGTATTTTGAAACCAGGACCCTTGGTCATTTTAAGCTTATGGGAAGGAAAACATTCGAGGAGCCCAATTTTGAGCATGATCCCGAGAAGAGCATTCTCCTGACAAGTAAAAAGGATTACGAGGCGGGCCCGGTTAAAGTTGTCAATTCAATTGATGAAGGAATTGAATATGCAAGACGAATGGGCGAGGAAGAGTTGTTCATAATCGGAGGGGCAAAAGTTTATGGGCAAACGGTCGGTCTTGCCGACAGGATCTACCTGACAATAATAGACCATGAATTTGATGGGGACAGTTATTTTCCGGAGTTTAACGTTAATGGGTGGGAATTGATTTCAGACCGTTTTCATGGAAAGGACAAGGATCATAAATATTCCTTCCGGTTTTTGATTTTTAGGCGTTTATAGTTTTCACCCACTGACTATAGTCACT
>CAZXWD010000033.1:4075-27434 GCA_964644135.1 uncultured Bacteroidales bacterium
ACTATAGTCACTCAGTGTAATATTTTTAAATAGTAATATGACATTTCATCCCATGACTATACTCAAGGGATGAAAATCATAAATACTTGCTTTACACCACTCTTTTAAAAACTAAGGCCGTCCGGTTGGTATTATAAACATTTAGGAATTCAGCGCCATTTTCATTAGAAGTAAAATAGCTTATCGAGTCATCTATCCTGCCGTGCCCGCCAAAGGCAAGGTCGTCGGAATTTAGGATTATCTCGTATTCACCCGCTTTGTGGACCCTGAACCTATAGTCAGGTATTGAATTCGCCGGGTGAAAATTAAATAGAAAAACAACGTTGTTTCTTTCGAAAGCAATCGTTTTATTCACTTCATCCACATTTAACTGGTTGCCGAAAAGGGAAGACATGACACTGTTTTCCTTGATCACCCTGATCATCATCCTGTCAAATTCACCAAGATACTGGTACTTTAATTCCGGATTATCGAGCAACGACCATTGCCTGCGGGCATACTTATAGCTCCAGTTGTTCCCTTCCCTTGGAAAATCGATCCATTCGGGATGTCCGAACTCATTTCCCATGAAGTTCATGTAAGCCTGACCTCCAAGGGCAATTGTAAATAGGCGGATCATTTTATGCAATGCCATTCCTCTTTCGATCACTAGGTCTGGATCATCCTTCTGCATATGCCAGTACATCTCTTTGTCCATTAGCCTGAATGCAATGGTCTTGTCACCTACAAGGGCCTGGTCGTGCGATTCGGAATAGGCTACGGTTCTTACATGGGGCAGTCTGTCGTTCAGGACATGCCACATTTCATGCACATTCCATTCTTCGTCCCTTTTTTCTTTTAAAAGCTTGATCCAGTAATCGGGGATCCCCATTCCAAGCCTGTAGTCGAAACCAATCCCACCTTCATCAACAGGAAAGGTAAGCCCGGGCATTCCGGTCACATCTTCGGCAATTGTTATGGCTTCCGGTTTTATTGTATGTATTAGTGTGTTTGCTAGCTGAAGGTAAGTAACAGCATTCCATTCCACACCATCCCTGAAATATTTTTCCCTGGTATCGATGGCTTCCAGGCCGTGATGATAATACATCATGGAGCCAACGCCGTCGAACCGGAATCCATCGAAATGAAATTCCTCGATCCAGTATTTAAGATTTGAAAGAAGGAAACGCAGTACCTCTGTCTTACCATAATCAAACAACTTTGAGTCCCACTGAGGGTGATCACCCATATGTCCGGGATGAAAATACTGGTAATCCGATCCGTCAAACTCATTGATCCCCTCAACTGTGTTTTTTACCGTATGGGAATGCACAATGTCGATGATCACGGCAATGCCCATCTGGTGTGCTTTCTTTATCAGTTCTTTCAGTTCATCTGGGGTTCCGAACCTCGAGGAAGGTGCAAAAAAGTTTGATACATGATAACCGAAAGACCCGTAATAGGGATGTTCCTGGATTGCCATCAGTTGTATGGTATTGTATCCTGCTTTTTTGATCCTAGGAAGGGTCTTTTCGGCAAACTCAATGTAGGTTCCGATTCCCTCTTCTTCCTGGGCCATCCCGACATGGCTTTCATAAATAAAAAGTTCACCGAGTGAGCCTGCGTCAAAGTCATCACCGGACCAGTCGAATTCTTCAGAGAGCCATAATTGTCCGGTAAAATTCTTGGTATCCTCATCCTGCACGGCCCGTTGTATATATGCAGGAATGCGGTAATTCTCCCCTTTTTGTGAATCAATAATGACCTTTATCTTGCTTTCATGCGTAAACTTATCTTTATACTCCTTTTCATCCAGGAATATCTCCCATATACCGAACTCATTCTTTATAAGGGGGTGCGAATACTTTTCCCAGTCATTGAAGTCGCCGGTGAGATAAAGAGCATTTGCATCAGGGGCCCATTCGCGGTAATACCAGCCTTTTTTATCAGGGTCGTAATTTATCCCGAAATACTTATGGCCGTCAGCCAGGTTCGTTAGCTTTCCAAAATCTTTCTCAATTTGTCTGATCCTTTCAACAAATCTTTCATACCTGGCGGTAATATCCTGCTCGCTTGGTTCAAGCCAGGGATCAGTATTGATCAGTTTTAGCCTTTTCTTTTCCATTTAATAATATAAGTTGCAGTGGCTTAAAAGTACATAATATAAATTCACCGGGTGCTTATATTGAGGGGGTGAAATGTCGATTTGCTATTTAACATAATATTTCACTCAGTGACTATAGTCAGTGGGTGAAGTTATTAACATGTCCTAAAAAAACACCTCGGATAACTTACCAAATAAAACCATTTACAGCATTTCGTTGAGTCAAAACTGCATTTCACTTGCTGTCCCGTGCCGTTAACTTATTCCTTATTGCATTCGGATTTATATCTGCCTATTTTTAATACGATTATTAATTTTATTACAAACCTAAACCGAAAGAGTTATGAAAAAGCTTTTCCTTTTTAGCTTTATGCTATGCGCTATTCTGTTAACAGCCCAGTCAGTTGAAAAAGAAAAATTCAAAACCGACTTTAAGGCACCTTTATTCTTTAGTGCTGATGAAAGAAACCAGGTTATGAAGGCTGATCTGGGCCCTGTGGCAACCAATCATCTTTTCAGGCCTGAACTGAAAAACACTGATATTATCAATCCTGTTGAAATTGGTGAAGCAGGTAACGCCTTTGGGTTCCTTTATAACAGTACGGCGAACATATGGATCAATAACGATCTGAACTCCATTAGTTTTGTCCATAGGATGCTGAGCCCTCCGGGCACGGGATATCTTGCTTACGATCTATCAACCGATGGCGGTGAAACATGGTCGGTGAATAACCAGGTGTATGACCCTGATCTGCCGGACGCATTCAATGCGCGTTACCCGCAGGGAGGCATTTACAACCCTGCTGGAAACACTAACCCAGAAAATGCCTATTTTACATGGTTTGCTCCTACCCTTGATAATTCGAATGCTTCAGGTGCAAATAACTGGGGTGGTTATACTTGGGGTGCTGCAAACTTAGCCCCGGGTGCTGCTCCGGTTCAGACAAATCAGCCATCAACAGATCAGCTTCATCAATTGATCCCCGATGGTTTTACGATTACAGCATTGGGTGAAGCGTGGATGACGGATGCCGAACATGTTGACGATGGTGGTGATTATGTCTATACAGGTAATATCATTGTTGGTCATGGATTATGGGACGTGGGAGCTGAAAATTTCAATTATTCATTTGATAAGCTCCAGTTAGAGATAGATCCTGACGAAGGTGTGAATGACATAAAAGTGGCATTCAGTCCCGATGGATTAACAGGATACATCTGCGTTATGTCCGATATTGAAGACCAATTACCCTATACAAGTTATCATCCTATTTTATTCAAAACAACTGACGGAGGTGAAACTTGGAGCGATGACCCGATACATATACAGCTTGGCGGAGAAGAAGGAATTGAAGCCGTCAAGAACTTCATTTCTGAAGATATGCTTGAATACCATTTTGATCCTGATCCGGTGCCCCCGAGAGATGAGATCTTCTATTACATGGGCTATCATGTTGATATGTCGGTAGATGCATGGGGTAATCCGCATATTGTTGGTGTGATTGCAATAGCTGAGGCTGATGGCTGGTATCATTATGAAGGTGTTTTCGGCATGTTCCACATCTGGTCGGATGATCAGGGAGAAACCTGGGATGCATATGATCTGATGGACCTTAAAACATTTGATGCAGAATATACAACCGGTACGGGAAACACGATATCGATGTACAACCGGCCACAGGCAAGCACCACTCATGATGGGGCCATTGTCTTCTTCTCCTGGCTTGATACACACTTTGAAGATTATACTGATAACTCCCAGCCCGACATATTTTTCAGGGAATACCTTCCTACAACAGGAGAGCATGGCCCTGAACCTGTGAATGTCACGGAGTTTTCCGCAGCCTGGTGGAATGCCCGCTGGGGAGCCATGCCCCATTATGTGTTCACGGAGGTAACGGAAAGTAATTATCATGTCAATATCCCATTTATTTATCAGGAGTTGTCCCAGCTTGACCCCGGACTGCCAGTACAGTTCTGGTACATCCCTGATTTCGAAAGGAATTACGTGATAACCAATATTGGTGAGGGAGAAGAAATCATGGATATGGTCATGGCAGGAAATTATCCTAATCCCTTCAGGGAGAGTACAACTTTTAATGTAAACCTGTTAAAGGGAAGTGATGTGAAAATTGAAGTCTTCAACCTGGCCGGACAAATGGTCAAAAATATCCCGTTAGGGTATCTCTCCAATGGCCCGCACAAGCTGAATATGAACTTTGAAGGACTGAACCCCGGTATATATTTCTACTCCTTTGTCACAAGCAATTCGAGGTACACAGGCAAAATGATCGCACAGTAGTTAATACGCCAGCTTCTCCAATACCATCAGCCGGTCCTTCTTCATGGAGGCCGGCTTTTTTTAGGAAAAATTGAGATGTCTTCCAGATGTCTTCCAGATGACATCCCTCCCATCATTGTCAAATGTTTAACAACTCATTAACAAGCTATTAGCATTTTGTTAACAAACTAATTTGTTCATTTGTGATTACCTCAGACAGGTCATTTTTCCTAATAACGAAATTATTTACATCTAATTTTTATAATATGATCAGACTTAGACTATTATTCAAAGCAATCTTTATTTCAATTCTGATAATAACAGTTTCTTTTAGCGCTTCAGAAGCACAGGTAAGTATCAATGATGACGGTACACCTCCCGATCCGGATGCCATGCTCGAAATAAAATCATCCGATAAAGGACTTCTGATCCCAAGGCTTAATGCTGCAAACCGCCCCGCATCACCCCCGGCAGGTATGATGATCTATCAGACCGACGGAAGCAGTGGATTCTACTATTATGATGGATCCGGATGGGTCAAAGTAGGTGATGCTGCCGATGACTACTGGCTCCCGGCTACGGGAAGCGACATCAGGTTTCCATACGGTATTGCTCTGGGGACTTATAGCACAACCGCCGACTATCGAATAAATGCTCAAAACTATTCAGCAGGCAAATCCGCAGTAAGAGGCGTTAGCCAGACCAGTATCTTTCCTTATGCAGAAGGACACCTTGGTGTGCTAAATTATTCGGGTAATCCCCTGAACCTGCCTCTTGATGTGCCTAATATCGGTGTTCTGGGTATCAAACCTGACAATGGCTTGAATGGTACCGGTATTTATGGCTGGAATACTGATACCGATTCAGAGAATTATGCAGGTATTTTCTATTCAAGCGGTGACAATTCAAGTACTAACATCGGTATTTATGCAGCATCAGACAGTGGTTTCAATAATTATGCGGCAAAAATGAAAGGTCGTATGCTTATAGAGGGCCACAACCATACATCCGGGGCTGCAGATTCTACCTCACATGTTCTTGAATCTCAGGTTACACATTCCCAATCTATCGATACCAGGGCGCTTTATGGCCTTTCATCACCAACTGATGGATATGGAATAGGTGTTTACGGAGTTGGAGGATATATGGGCGTGAGAGGCCTGGCCCAGGGAGGAGATTATGGTTTCTCAGTATATGGTGTCTATGGCAGTGCTTCTGGAAACGGCACAGGAACACGAATTGGCGTATATGGATCCGCAAGTGGAGGAACATCAAACTGGGCCGGATATTTTTCAGGTGATGCATACATTAGCAGTGACCTCCGAATAGGAACCACTGACCAATATGGATCCTATTCATTATCAGTTAACGGCTTAATAGCCTGTGAAGGTGTCAGGGTGGAAGATTCCGGAACCTGGCCCGATTATGTCTTCAAGAGCGACTATAACCTGATGTCGATCAAAGACCTTGAAAAAAACATTCAGCAAAACGGGCATTTACCCGGTATACCATCAGCAAAACAAATAGAAAAAGAAGGTTTTGAACTTGCTGACATGCAGCGCAGAGTGCTGGAAAAAGTCGAAGAGCTTACGCTCTATACTATAGACCAGGAAAAAAGGATAGAAATGCTTCAGAATAGGATGGAAGAGCTCGAAAAAGAGAATAAGAAGCTAAGAAAGAAAATCAGTCGTAAATAATCGTTGCTATTAACTGCAAAAATCTTCGACTTCTATGAAAGCATTACTAACATTCATTATAATTATTTTCCTTCTAAACTCATATGTCTCCGGGCAGTCTGCCCGTTCAGATGAGGCAGGTGCCCTTAATGACCCCAAACTTACAGAAGAAGAAAGGGTGGCCATAAATAATGCAGGTAAAGAAAACCCGTCTGTAAAAGACCCGGAATTGCTCATCGATCCTAAGTTGAGTGATGATGATATGCCCGATGACAAATGGTATGGTGAACAAAACGACGGGAATAAAAAAGCTGAGATAAGGGAGGAAGCATTCCCTGAAACACCCAGGACCACATCTGTGGCCCAAAACGGGAATTCTGTCCAGGAAGAAGGTGCGAAACCTGAATCAAAGATCAGTAACCTCAGCCAAAATGGCCCTAATTCCCAACCTGAGGGAAAAAAGCCTGAAAACATGAAAGGTTATCTGAAAAAGACAGGAGCCAAACAAGTTCATCCAGATGGCACTGATCCCCAATAATCCAATCAATCCTTAATAAAAATCTAAGACAATTTGACAATCCTGACAATAAAGACAATGACACTTAATAACAAGGTACACATATCGTTCATCTATATAATTCCACTTTTGCTCTTTGTCCTAACCGGGATAAATAATATAAACGCCCAGGCCCAGAAAGAAATAGGAATGCCCCATACTTTATGGCTTGAACCTCAAACCGATGATTTCGCCACGATACAGGAACAGGTTAATGCCTATTTTGAAGGTAAGGATAAAGGCAGGGGGACAGGATATAAACAATGGAAAAGATGGGAATATTTCAACGAGAGGAGGCTCGATGAAGAAGGCAGGATCCAGAATGTAGCCGCAAGGACAATGGAAGGCCAGCGTCAGCATGAAATGATCTTTGAGAACGGATCCAGGACTACCACTTTCGGTGGCTTCTGGAACCAGATAGGCCCTACCTCTTATGTAAACGGTAATTCCGGATATAACGGGGGGCTTGGAAGGTGCAATGTCATTGCATTTCACCCTACATCATCAGCAATAGTCTATGCTGGTATGCCTTCGGGCGGACTGTGGAAAACAACAAACACAGGTTCCAGCTGGACTTGCCTCACCGATGGAATGCCCAGTATCGGTGTTTCAGGCATTGCTATTCATAATACAAATTCAAACATTATCTACATCCTTACCGGCGACGGGGATGGGGGTGATACCCGTTCAATAGGTGTGCTGAAGACAACTGATGGAGGAAACCGCTGGTACAGCACCGGGCTGGAATATGAAGTAACCGATAACGTAACCGGGTACAAGCTACTTATGCACCCTTCCAATTCCAGTATCCTTTTTGCTGCAATGACTAACGGATTGTGGAAAACTACAAACAGCGGTTTTACCTGGACAAGAGTTGTCTGGGATTCTTTCAGGGATGTGGAATTCAAGCCCGGCAATCCCGATATTGTCTATGCGGTTAGCAATAACAACTATTACCGGTCGACCGACGGTGGGGACACTTTCACAGATATTACCTCATCAGCAGGCTTGCCCACTTCTGGTGTGCAGCGTTTCGCTATTGGTGTTACTCCTGACAATTCTAATTATGTTTATGTAGTTGCAGGGCCTGGCGGATCTTCAGGAGATAATACCTTCAGGGGGTTTTACCGGTCTTTCGACAGCGGCCTGAATTTCGACTTCAAGACTGGCACACCCAACATTCTTGGCAGTTCGGTTTCAGGAAACGATGACAGAAACCAGTCATGGTACGATCTTGCAATTGCTGTTTCCCCCATTGATGAAGCTGACATTCTGGTCGGCGGTATAAATATCTGGAGATCCGATCTCTTTG
The DNA here is from genome assembly GCA_964644135.1 of uncultured Bacteroidales bacterium. Taxonomy (GTDB): domain Bacteria; phylum Bacteroidota; class Bacteroidia; order Bacteroidales; family JAGOPY01; genus CAZMOK01. Next base: position 11,984 of record CAZXWD010000033.1, read on the forward strand.
GTAACAACGGCAGCTGGTCGATCATTGCACACTGGAACTCGAACACGGCCACAGCCAACGGGTTGGAATATACCCATGCTGATATCCACGAACTTGTATTCAACCCTAATGACAACTCGTTGTGGTGCGGGAGTGACGGGGGCGTTTTCAGAAGCACTGACTACGGGCTTACCTGGTCCGATAAAAGCTCGAGCATTTGCAATATGCAGTTCTATAAAATTGCAGGTTATGAACCTAACAGCAGCCTTATTATAGGTGGTACGCAGGATAACGGCTCAAACAAATGGACAGGCGGCACAAGCATAACCCATTTCGATGGCGCCGACGGCATGGACTGTGCCATTGACCATACCAACTCCAATATCCAATATCATATGAGACAGGGGGGGCAGCTCAGGAAATCTACAAACGGTGGGTCAACGCACTCCTATATCGCGCCCGATACGGTCGGCCCATGGGTAACTCCACTGGTAATGGATCCCAATAACGCGAATATCTTGTATGTTGGGAATACTGATGTTTATCGAACATCCAACGGTGGTGCTTCCTGGGCTAATATGGGCTCTAACGGATCAAGTGCAATGGCTGTAGGTACAAACAATTCGGCCATTATTTATGCTGCCAACGGATCTACACTTCAAAGATCTGCCAGCAGTGGGGTAAGCTGGACGACTATCAGCGGTTCACTTCCCTTCGGCACAATCACAGGTATAACTGTCGATCCCCAGAACGCAAACCAGGTTTGGGTCTGCATGGGAGGTTACGATGAAGATGAGAAAGTCTTCCTTACCTATGATGCATCAGCCGCATCGGTAAGTTGGATAAACCTGTCAGGCAACCTTCCGAACGTACCCGTCAATTGCATACAAATTGAAGACGGTCCGGTGGATGATGCGATATATATAGGTACTGATATAGGAGTTTATTACCGTGATCCCGGACTTGGAGAATGGATACCCTTCAGGAACGGCTTGCCTACTGTTCCTGTTTTTGACCTTGAAATCAACGAATCGGCAGAGTTGATCAGGGCCGGGACTTATGGCCGGGGTCTGTGGTCATCAAATACTTTCGGAGATTGTCCTACGGGATGGAATCTTACTACTGCAAACGACCCAAGCAATCCAAATTACACAGGGTATCAATACTATGAGTCCAGTGGTTATATTTCCTCTTCCCGTACAATAACCGGAGGCATAGGTACCGATGTGACCTATCGTGCAGCCGATTACATAAACCTATCGGAGCCGTTTACAGCTGAACAGGGAAACCTGTTTACCGCTGAGCTCGGAAGTTGCACTGGAAGTTCTCCGGCCCCTATGATCACAGTTGAAGGAAAATATATGGGGCCACTTCCAGAACTTCAAGGAAAAGATTAATAAATCCTAAGAATACATACTTCCACTTTTCTATTAGGTAATTGACCATTGAGAGGTGATTAGAGCTTAATAAGGGATGACATCCAGGATGTCATCCCTTTTGAATTATTCCCTGATATTTATTAATTTTACACATCTTTGAAAAATAATTCACCTAAAACTGAATAGTTGAAAAAGCTAACTCTCCTCACAGCCTCATTACTATTTGTATTACTCTCGTTTGCACAAAAAGAGGCAAACTTCTGGTATTTCGGTTTTAATGCCGGGCTTAATTTTGGTTTGGGGTTGCCTGTTGCTGTTACAAACGGCCAGTTGAATACCTGGGAAGGATGTTCATCTATCTCTTCATCCAATGGCGATCTTCTGTTTTATACCGACGGTCAGTTCGTATACAATGCAAACCACCAGGAAATGCCTAATGGAAATGGTTTAATGGGTGATGAATCAAGCACTCAATCAGGTATTATCGTTCCAAAACCCGGAAGCGATTCCGACTACTATATTTTTACTGTAGACGACCTTGCAGGGCCCAGTGGCGTAAGGTATTCTCTTGTTGATATGACACTGAACGGAGGTCTTGGCGATGTTGTGCCCTCAGAAAAAAATGTTCCGCTGGTTGCTCCCACATGCGAAAAAATAACAGCAGTCGGGCACGGTAACGGAACGGACTACTGGATGATCACCCACCTGTGGAATTCTGATCAGTTTTATGCCTACCTGGTTACTTCAGGTGGCGTAAGCTCAACCCCTGTAATAAGTACAGTTGGGCCAATTATTGGTGGAGATACGGAGAATTCTAAAGGATATATGAAGTTCTCTCCCAATGGAACCAAACTCGCCCTTGCCAATAATCTGGCATTTACAGTCGATATTTTTGATTTTAACAATAACTCAGGGCAGGTTTCAAACCATCTTCAGGATGCCAATTATGTGAATCCCGGCGCACAGGGCGGCCCCTACGGTGTCGGTTTCTCTCCCGACAGCAAACTGCTCTACATTTCCGAATGGAAAGACGGAAAAAGAATATACCAGTATGACCTCACTGCAGGAAGTGGAACGGCAATCCTGAATTCAAGGGTCATCGTTGCAAGCGCCGGACAAACTGATAATAGCTTTGGGGCCTTGCAGCTTGGCCCTGATAACAGGCTCTATATTGCACGCTGGCAGGATGTGCCCTATTTATCCGTATTCACAAACCCTACTGTTTACGGTCCTGGATGCAACTATGTACAGGAAGGCGTAAACCTTGGAGGCCAGGGTTCCGGCTACGGGCTGCCCCCATTTATCCAATCATTTTTCAATCTTAACACCGATATTCTTTATGACATTCCGGTATGTCTTGGCGATTCAACACAGTTCTATACAAGTACTGCAGTGCCCCCCGATTCGGTAAGATGGGACTTTGGGGATCCGGCATCAGGCCCGGAGAACACCTCAACCGAACTCAATCCGAAGCATCTTTTTACAAATACCGGAATTTTTGCCGTCACTCTTACTCTATATGTACAGCTCCAATCTGACGTAAAGGCAAAGCTGGTCATTGTCAATGAAAAACCTGATGTTGATCTCGGGGAAGATATTTCCCAGTGCACGGGTTCCTCCATAACCCTTGATGCAGGTGCAGGATTTGAAGAATACGTCTGGTCAACCGGCGAAACTTCCCAGTCAATAGAAGTTACAACCTCAGGTGAGTACTGGGTGCAGGTTTTCGGCGACGGCAATTGCTCCGATTTTGACACAGTCGATGTCACGATCTTCCCTGCCTACGAGTTTACTGAAGAAGAAAGCATTTGTGAAGGTGATTCGATCTTTGTCGGGGGCGACTGGCAAAAATTGCCAGGAGCGTATACTGATACATACCAGACTGCTCAGGGCTGCGATAGTATATATATAACAAATCTGACAGTGTATGACACATTCAACATAGTTGAGGCCGTTTACCTATGTGAGGGTGACTCCACTTTTGTCGGCGGCCAGTGGCAGAAAGTTTCAGGTATCTTTTATGATACCCTGAATACAATTGATGGATGTGATAGTGTTATTATAACCGACCTTACCGTTTCGGATAATGTGCTTGTCAATGAAGCAATGACAATTTGCATGGGCGACAGTGCTTTTCTTGAGGGAGGATGGCAGCAGGCGGCGGGCACATTTTACGACACCGTTTCGGATCCCACTACCTGCGACAGTATATTTATCACACAGCTCAGCGTTGCAGACACTTTCAGGATCGACGGCACAGCCGCCATCTGCGACGGTGATTCTATATTATTGGGTGGCAACTGGCAAAAACAGGCAGGTGTGTATACCGACAATTACCTGACTGTGCTTGGATGCGACAGTACCGTGGTAACTGAACTTATTATCCTGGAGGCCGTTTACGGATCAGACGACATCGCAATTTGTGAAGGCGATTCCGTATGGCTGGAAGGGGCCTGGCGTAAAACACCTGGCACCTATACCGACCTTTATACAGCAGCAAACAGCTGCGACAGCATCGTCAACACCACGCTTATGGTTAATGATGTGTTCTATTCAGAAAGAGATACTCTTATCTGTGAAGGTGACAGCGTTTACCTTGGGGGTTCCTTCCGCACACAGGAAGGGGTCTATGAGGATAATTATCTTACGCAAAGCGGATGCGATAGCATCATATCTACAGAACTTTATATTGAATCACAACCATCGGTATCTCTTGGAAATGATACCACCCTGCAGGAAGGTGAAGAACTATTCCTGGATGCCTTTTATCCTGATGCAACTTACCTCTGGCAGGACGGCACAACTGCGGAATCTTTCCTGGTCAGGGATCAGGGCCTGTATAACGTAGAAGTCACCACGAATTGCGGTACCGCAACCGATTCAATCTTTGTTTATTTCGGTGACTTTTTCTGCGACCCCTTCACTCCAAATGCCTTTACCCCCGATGGTGACGGTTTGAACGATACATTCAGGCCTGTCCTGCCCTGTGAGATCCAGGATTACAGGCTGCTCATTTACAACCGGTGGGGTGAGCTGATCTTCGAAACAGACGACCGGGAAGAAAGCTGGAACGGCAAAAAGAACGGACAAATGGTTGACCAGGGAACCTATACCTGGGTGCTTTTCTATACAGTCGGGTTGTATGAAAACATCAGTGACCGCACCGCCCGTGGTGTTGTTGTTCTGATGAAATAGGGTTTTACAGGAAATTTCCAGGCAGATAAAATTATACACCACTGCATTAAGAACCAGCAACTTTATCACTGGATAATTAATAAATAATGAGTGCACCTGCTACAGAAGAAACTGTAATTAACGGGGGGGATCCTTTTTCGTCTTAGCAAGGAGATACCCGGCCAGAAGGAGGCCGAAGAATAAACCCACATAGCTCCGGTAATTCTTTTCCCAGCTTAAGTCAGAAAAATCAATAAGGGTGATTGAAATAGCGATCAGTACCACTGTCACTATGGTAATAACATTCCCCTTATAGTAAGTCCTTTTCATTTGACGGCACATCTAAGGTACTAAAATCCTTCATATCCGATCAAGCAGTTTCTTCTGCCCGATAATTAATTATCATATATTGTTCCAATTTAAGTGTATGGCATTATTTTGGTTATTTTCGTTGATTAAACCAATATTGATCATCAGTCATGAAAACAAAAGCCCTGTTCCTGACCTTAATTTCCATTTTCCTTCTAACCGGGATAATCCGCTCACAGGATAAAATATTCAAGAAAAACCAGGAAGTGATCGAATGTAAGGTCACAGAGATAGGCACCGATTATGTCAAGTACTTTTTGCCTGATTATCCTGATGATGTTCTCTTCTCAATAGATACGGATAAAATACGCAAAATTATTTTTGCATCAGGAAAGGAGAAATACTTCATTGAAGAGTTGAAAAACCCTGAAAACTATGCCGACAACAAAAAGAATGCCCTTAAGGTTGATTTCATATCACCCCTTACCGGAAATACCACCTTTGCTTATGAAAGGAGCCTGAAGCCCGGCCGGAGCATAGAAGCAACACTTGGCATCATCGGCCTGGGAATAGATATCAATGACCTAAACCAGGCAGGTGCTTTCATGAAATTCGGCTATAAGTTCCTCAAATCACCCGACTACTACTACAAACGAATGCGTTACGGGCATCTACTCAAAGGCAGTTATGTAAGGCCTGAGCTTGCATTTGCCTATTATTCCTACAACACTCAGCCCGATTTTTTTGGTGGAGATCAGGAACGAAAGTCTGTACTTACAATGGCGCTGCATCTTATAGTTGGTAAACAATGGGTCTTTGATGATGCCTTCCTTGTCGATTTTTTCGTCGGGATTGGTTATGGCTTTTCTGACGACGGGCAACCTCAATACAGCTATGGTTATGTGGTATCTGCTCCTGAAGTACCCGTAAGTGCCACTGCCGGGTTAAGGATTGGGATGCTTTTAAAATAATTCCCCAGGGGACGACGTCTCACCTTTTTTTCATGTAAGGAATTTTTTTCTGAGCTGATTATGAATTTATTATGGAGACGACGTCTCATTTTTTGAGACGTCGTCTCTAAGATCATTCATACCTCAAAGCTTTTACCGGGTTCGACATGGCAGTCCTTACCGACTGGTAACTTACGGTTACAAATGCAATTGCAATGGAAATTACCGTGGCAATGATGAAAACAAACCATGATTCGGAAATTTCGATACGATAGGCAAACCTTTCAAGCCACTTACCCATGATAAAGAATGCTACAGGCCAGGCAATCAGGTTCGCGATCAGTACCCATTTGAGGAATTGCTTCACGAGGCTGTAAACCAGGATGTCGACCGATGCACCTATGGCCTTGCGTATTCCTATCTCTTTGGTCCTCTGCTCCGAAACAAACGAAGCAAGCCCGAACAAACCAAGACAGGCTATGAAAATGGCTATCAGGGTAAAGAAAAGAAATAGCGTTATCATCCTGTTCTCAGACATGTAAAGCGCTTCAACTTCCTGGTCGAGGAAAAAATAGCTGAAAGGATAAACCTTTTCAATGCTTTCCCATTTGCTGCGCAACGATTCAATCCCTTTACGCATGTTTCCGGGCTCAAGCCGCACGATCATATTATAGGCATAAGGATAATCGATCATCATTATGGAAGGTGAAACCTTTGTGCGCAGTGATTCAAAATGAAAATCTTCCACCACACCGATGATCTTCAGTGCAGTGGAATCGACTCCCCATTCCGTATAGATCTTCCTGCCCGTTGCATTTTCCCAGCCGAGCTTTTTTAACAGGCTTTCATTGATGAGGATGGCCCTGTCGTCGGTAGCAAAGTCCTTTGAGTGTGACCTCCCCTCCAACAGGTTCAGGCCCAGTGTTTCAACAAAATCATATGAAATATGTATAGTATTGATGATCCATGGGCTTGATTCGTCAATGCCCTCGGGGTAATAACCATTCCCGTCCATATTTGTGCCGGGGACGGCCGATGACTGGGTTACACTCTTAACCTCCGGCAGATTAAGAAGCTCGGCCTTTATGACCTCGGATTTTTCCCTCAAACCTGAACTTCTTAACGGGATCACCAGGGCGTGCTCCTTGTCAAAACCAAGTTTCTTGCTGTCGACATAATGCATCTGAAGGTAGATTATACCCGTACTTATCAGAAGGATGACAGAAATGGCAAACTGGACCAGTACTAGAACGTTACGAAAGGATGAGTTCCCTGATATTTTACTCTTGCCGCCTTTCAATACAAGAGAAGGCTTAATAGACGAAAGGTAAAATGCAGGGTAACTTCCGGCAAAAGTTCCCACTGCCAGGACAAGCAACAGCAGCAATGGAAACATATACCATGTGGAGAAAATTGAAAAGCCCAGTTCGATGCCTGTAAACCTGCTGAATGGATCGACGAGCAATTCAACTATGATCACCGAAATTAGCATCCCAAAGAAAGTGAGCACAACTGATTCGCCGATGAATTGCCTGATGAGCTTCCCCCTGTCGGCACCCACAACTTTCCGAAGGCCCACCTCCCTTGCACGTTTCATCGAACGGGCGGTAGTAAGGTTCATAAAGTTGATGCAGGCAATGACCAGCACCAGCAATGCCACGGCGCTGAAAATGTATATGTAGGCAATGTCGCTGTTCTGGCCTATCTCACCTATAAGGTCTGAATGGAGATGGATACTTGAAACAGGCTGAAGATAGGGCATGAACACTACATTCACTTCCAGCCGGTCGGCCATATGGTTCTGGATAAATCCGGTGAATTTCTCATCGAATTTCCTGTAATCCACACCTTCTTTCAACTTGATATATGTGGCCAGAAAAAGTGCGCCCCAGTTTTCATAAAACTCCCGGTTCGAGATTTCATACAAGGTGTTGAATGAAGCAAGCATCCTGAACTGAAAATGCGATTGCCCCCGGCATTCTTCCGCAACCCCGGTAATTTTGTATGTGCGGCTCCCGTTAAGCTTAACTGTTTTACCTATGGCCGACTCTTCACCAAAATACTTCCTGGCAAGCGATTTGTCTATAACCAGGCTGAAAGGCTCATCCAACGCAGTTTCAGGATCCCCCTCCAGTAACCTGAAAGAAAACATGTCGAAAAAAGTAGAATCTGCATAATAGAACCCCTCTTCATAAAAGGCTTTATCGTCAAAACTTACCAGAAGATCTTTCGGCGTCTTCTGGATCCTTGTAAAGTTTTCAACCTCATCGGGGTAATCAGAAAGAAGAGCAGGACCCATGGGCCCGCTCGAAGCTGCTGCCTCAAAAAACTCGTTCGATACCTTTGCGTCTACAGCAAGACGGAAGATCCGGTCATGATCTTCATGAAAAGTATCGTAACTGGTTTCGTGAAGTATGTAAAGGAAAATAAGAATGCATACAGCCATACCAACTGCAAGTCCCAGGATGTTTATAAGAGAAAATCCTTTATGTCTGACAAGGTTCCTGAGGGTTATTTTTAAGTAGTTACGGAACATGATAATTTGGTTTTGGTTTTGACTGTAAATGTTCAGATACTATACCAAATTTTATATATTTATGATTATCAATTACTTACAAAAAGTTTCTGTTAATTCGTTAACAATAAGTGACCGAAACCCGACACAAAGCTGTTCAAAAACGAACATTTATTGGTTCGATAGAGCATACTTCTGGTTAAATTGTTCATTGCGATATTGCTTTGCGATAAATTCATTATTCTGTTACGATCAAAATATAAACTTACCTTTGCAGAGTATCAAGTCATTAAAACCGGTCAAATTGAATTTCAACGACTTAAATCTGGATCCCGGACTGATGGAAGGGATCACTTCGATGGGTTTTGAGAAACCCACACCTGTGCAGGAAAAGGCCATACCAGAGATCCTTGAGGGCAAGGACCTTCTTGGCTTTGCCCAGACCGGTACCGGAAAAACAGCCGCTTTCCTGATACCCCTTATCAATTTCATAGCAGGATCGGGAGATGAAAATTCTATTAAGGCAATGATCATTGTCCCTACCAGAGAACTTGCTCTCCAGATTGACCAGCAGATGCAAGGTCTCGCATATTTTACCGGAGTAAGCTCTATAGCAATCTACGGAGGGGGCGACGGAACATCCTTCGTCCAGGAAAAAACAGCCCTTTCAAAAGGGGCCAATGTAATTATCTGCACACCAGGCAAGATCATAGCCCATTTCGTACACGATTACGTTAAGATTGGAAATCTTAAGTACCTGGTCCTGGATGAAGCAGACAGGATGCTGGATATGGGTTTCTATGAAGACATTATGAAGATAATTTCTAATCTGCCCGGGAAGAGGCAGAACCTCATGTTTGCAGCCACAATGCCCGATAACATCAGGAAACTGGCCAACAATGTTCTGAATGATCCCGTGGAGGTTAAAATTGCCCTTTCCAAACCAGTTGAAAAGATACTTCAGGTAGCCTATTCTTTATATGATAACCAAAAAATACCCCTTCTGAAGAACCTTGTAAGGCATGAAGAACTGAAAAGGGTCCTGGTGTTCTGTTCCACCAAGAGCGGCACTAAAACTCTGGCCAGGGAGCTGAAAAAAAGCGGACTTCCCGCAGAGGAAATACATTCCGATCTTGAGCAACGTGAAAGGGAAAAAGTGCTCAATGCATTCAAGAGTAAACAGGTTAAGATACTGGTTGCCACAGATGTTGTTTCCAGGGGTATAGATATTGAGGATATTGACCTGGTCATTAACTATGATGTACCTAACGACAGCGAAGATTATATCCACAGGATAGGCCGGACTGCAAGGGCTGAGGCCGACGGAATAGCCATTACTTTTATAAGCCCCAGAGAGCAGTCACAATTCGCCAGGATCGAAAAATTCCTCGGCAAACCGGTAAACAAGCCACCTTTACCAGCTGAGCTTGGGAAAGGGCCCGATTACAATCCTGTGAGCAAGCCGCATTTCAGGGACAGAAAGCACAAGGGAAGAAAAAGAAAATGAAGCCTGAGAAGAGGGAAGATCTTTACCGTATCTACTGGTACGATGCAGATATTACAGGCACAGTGAAAGCTTCGGCCATCTGCAATTACCTCCAGGAAAGTGCCTGGCGCCATGCTGTAGACCTGGGCTTTGGCTTCTATGAAATGAAGAAAAGAAAGCAGGTCTGGGTGATCGTAAGCTTTGTGGTAAAAATGGAAGCCCTTCCCCAATGGGGAGAAAAAATCAGGGTTGAAACCTGGCCCAGGAAAATCGACAGGTTCATTGCAATGCGTGATTTCAGGATCTACTCCGATAAACATATAAAACTGGGTGCGGCCACTTCCTCATGGATGGTGCTTGACCTCGACAGTAGAAGGCCCTGTAAGCTTGACGATCTTGAAATAGTTGCCGGCAGCCATATCTCCGACGACAATGCCCTGGGAGAAGATGCTCCACTGCTGAAATCGGCAGGAGGCCTTGAAAAGGTCCTTGACCACAATGTCCAGTATTCAGAAATAGACCATAATGGCCATGTAAACAATACCCGGTATATCGACTGGTGCTATAACTCCCTTCCTTCGGAATTCCATAAAGAAAAGCGTTTTGATACCCTTACGATCAATTACCTGTCAGAAGTAATAGATAAAGAAACCATCGCAGTTGCCAGGCAGGAATATGAGGGTGATAAAATGCATTTTGAGGGATCGCGGCAGACTAACGGAAAGCATGTTTTCAGAGCGGAGATCTCTTGGCTTGCCCGTAAGTGATCAAAATTTTGTAACTTCATCTTCATGAAAAATACAGTTACCCTTATTTTCCTGCTGTCGTTTGCGTATGTTTTTTCGCAAAGCGATAAAGACCTTCCGCTGGAGAATATCAGGCTCCCCGAAGGTTTTAAAATAGAAGTGTTTTCCGATAATGTTGAAAACGCCAGGGCAATGGCCTTTGCCGAAGACGGCACCCTTTTCGTAGGTTCGAGAAGTGCCGGTAATGTCTATGCCGTAAAACCTGATAAAGAAGTTATTTTGATTGATGAGGGCCTTCAACTGCCTACCGGGATAGAATATTTTGAAGGAAACCTTTATGTTTCTGAAGTCTCCAGGATACTGAAATATGAAAACATCCTGGAAAACTTCGAGGACAATCCCGATCCGGTAATAGTGAACGACCAGCTTCCTTCAGAAACCTGGCATGGCTGGAAATTCATCAAGGTTGGCCCCGACAGGAAACTCTATGTACCTGTAGGTGCTCCCTGTAATGTATGCGACAGTGCGAACATCATTTATGCCACCATCTGCCGCATGAACCTCGACGGCTCCGAACTTGAGATCTTTGCAGAAGGGGTCAGGAACACAGTTGGTTTCGACTGGCATCCCGAAACAGGGGTCCTCTGGTTTACCGACAACGGCCGCGACTGGATGGGAGACAACAAACCACCGGATGAATTGAACAAAGCACTGACGCACGGCATGCACTTCGGCTTTCCTTATATCCACGGGGGAGAAGTGAAAGATCCCGAATTCTGGGATAAAAGGCCCAGGGATGTTGCCTTCATCAGGCCGGCACAGGAACTGCCGGCACATGTGGCCGCTCTGGGCATGAGGTTCTACGACGGGGAAATGTTCCCTGAGTACTACAATAATGCGATATTCATTGCCGAACACGGCTCCTGGAACCGTTCCGAAAAGATCGGTTACCGTGTTACGATGGCAACCCTGGACAAAGGAGCGGTAAAGACCTATAAGCCTTTTGCCAGTGGCTGGATGGAGAATGAAATTGTCTGGGGCAGGCCCGCTGATGTGGAAATAGCCCCCGACGGGTCCTTGCTGGTATCCGATGATTTTGCTGGCTGCATCTACAGGATCTACTATGAGCCCTGATGCCGGTCCTTAAAAGGTCATTGGCACTTCAATAAGCAGTACTTTGGATTTGTCCCTGAAGTGAAAGCTCAACTGGTCGGTTTCCCAGATGCCCATCCCGTCGCGTTTCTCCAGCCTCTGACCTGAAACATCGGCTTTGCCTTCTATCATAAAAACATAAAGGCCATTACCCTTTTTGTGAAAGGTATAATGGATATGCCTGTCGTTCTCAACCTCCCCCAGGCTCAGGTAGGCATCCTGGTTTATCCATAAGGACGAATCCCCTTCCTTAGGGCTCACCACAAGCTGGAACCTGTTGGTCATATTCTCGGGAAGAAAGGTCATTTGATCGTACCTTGGTTCAATGTTTCTTTCTTTGGGAAAGATCCAGAGCTGCAGAAAGTTCACCTCTTCCTTGTGTGAATGGTTGAACTCTGAGTGATAAACCCCCGTGCCTGCCGACATGATCTGGACATCATGGGTGCGGATCACAGAGCCCGTTCCCATGCTGTCTTGATGCTCCAGCGCCCCGGAAAGAGGGATCGAAATTATCTCCATATTATCATGAGGGTGGGTGCCGAACCCTTTACCCTGCTTTACGATATCGTCGTTGAGAACCCTGAGGGCGCCAAAGTTCATTCTTTCCGGATCATGATAACCGGCAAAGCTGAAAGTGTGCCTGCTTGTGAGCCATCCATGTTCTGCAAGGCCACGGCTGTCGGAATTGTGATATACTGATTTCATTGTATTTCCTTTTTACGGGATCGCATCATTAAAAATAATAAAAAAGAATTGATAAACAGCTTGTTAAGACACACTAGTTTAGGGAAAGCTCAAAAATGCCAGTTTTCGAAGTATTGTGAAAGGCAAGCTCATGGATGTCGATATTCATATACTCGATGAGGGGAAATGTGTAGAGAATATTCCAGACCTCCACTTCATTGGCTGCCCTTATCCCTACCCACAACCTCGACCGGTCGAATGAAAGGCTGTAAAGATAGACCTTTCCTTCAGTCATAAGGCTGTCGACCTGTTTCCGTTGCTTTGGAATAAGGGCAATGAAATCCTCCGAAAGGACATCCGGCAACTCTATTTCAACCATGAATTGCTTCATCACATTGAACTGGACTGCATTGCAATATTACTTCAAAAACAGGGGCTTTAACGCTCAATTTTTGTTAACAAGAAGTTATTTATCCCCTTACTGTCTTAACCGAAATATCGATATCCTCCCTTACATGCCTTTTAACACTGCATAAGCCTGCTGTTTGTATGAGTGGTTGCTCATACTTCTCAGGAAAATCTTCAGGGATGTGTATGTTGATGTTGATCTTGCCGATCATTTTCTTTGCCGGGTCATACTCCTGGTCCTGGGTCAGCTTAATTTTATCGGTAGGCAGGCCTCTCTGGTCGCAGAAGAACTTCACAAAAATACCGGCACAGGTGCCCAGTGAAGCCAGGAAAAGGGTAAAGGGCTCAGGATATTCCCCGTCGCCGCCCGATCTTTCGCCCTGATCTGTTTTTACAGTGAACCCGTTGACATCTGCAAATACTTTTTTATTTCCTCCAAAATAAATATCCATAATATATAGGTTTTTGTAATTAAGTTTGACCTATTAACAAAATTGATGCCGTTAAAGTTCTCACTGACATTTTAACCAGAAAAGCATCTTTTCCACGTTATACCAAAACATAAGGCCGGCACAGAATGTTACAGGCATTGTCTTAACTTTATCCGGTATTATGGAAATCAAAGGCAAAATTAGGGAGCGGACAGCATGGTAAAAAAAGTTATTATCCTTATTTTGATCACTTCTGCCCTGCTAGCGTGTAGCCGGAAGAACGATAAAGATCACATGGAACAGGAAAAAAATAATAATGAAGCACTGGGCTATCTTGCCCTGGGAGACTCCTATACCATAGGTGAAAGCGTTGATTCTGCCGAAAGGTGGCCCGTTCAGCTTGCTGATACGATAGGGAAAGTAACTGACGTAACTATTGATGTTGAAATAATAGCGCGCACAGGCTGGACTACCGGTGACCTGATAAGCACCATAGATGAAAAATTCCCGGCCGGCCCATACGATCTTGTTTCCTTGCTGATTGGGGTGAACAACCAGTACCAGGGAAGGGATACAGCAGAGTACCGGAATGAATTTGTTGATTTGCTGCAGACCGCAATAAAGCTTGCCGGCAACAATAGCGGGAATGTGTTAGTTCTTTCCATTCCGGATTATGGGGTCACGCCTTTTGCCGTCAATAAGGATCCTGAAAAAATTGCAAGGGAAATTGATGCCTTCAATGCTATTAACCTGGAAGAAACCCTCAAAACTGAAGCATCTTATGTTAATGTAACCCCCGTTTCAAGAATGGCTGCCGATGATAGCACTTTGATTGCTAAAGATGGGTTACACCCTTCGGGCAAGATGTACAGTGAATGGGTGAAGCTGGCTGTGCCGGTTGTAATTGAAATAATTGAAAAAGAGTAATCTATGTCTGATAAAACCTTTAATCAAGATATTGAAACTGCCCGGAAACTGGATGAACTTGATCCTCTTAAGAGTTACAGGGAGCGCTTTGTCATCAACGAGCCGGATGTCATCTACCTGGATGGAAACTCCCTTGGCCGGCTTCCGATGCAGTCGAGAGAAAAGCTCCATCACCTGATAGAGTATGAATGGGGCACCCGGTTAATAAGAAGCTGGAATGAAAGCTGGTATGAGAAACCGCAGAAAGCTGCAAAATTGATCGCACGGGTAATAGGCGCCGATAAAAAAGAGGTGGCTGTAACGGATTCAACATCAGTAAACCTTTACAAACTGGCAAAGGCAGCGTTGAAATACCGGAAAGGCCGGAAAAAGATAGTGAGTGATGTCCTGAATTTTCCTACCGATCTCTATGTTCTGCAGGGCATTGTTAATGATTCTGAAGAGGGTCATAAACTGGAACTGGTGCCCAGCCATGACGGCATTTCGGTCAGGAGCAGTGATGTTGAGGAGTATATTGATGAAGACACTGCCCTTGTGGTCCTTTCGCTGGTTTCTTACAAGAGCTCCTTTTTTTATAACATTGAGGAGATAACGAAAATTGCACACAAAAAGGGGGCGTTGATATTGTGGGATCTTAGCCACGCTGCAGGTTCTGTTCCGGTGGATATAAGCAAATCAGGCTCCGACCTGGCAGTGGGATGCACCTATAAATACCTTAACGGGGGGCCCGGATCACCTGCTTACCTCTATGTGAACAGTTCTCTCATCGATAAGCTTGAATCGCCAGTGTGGGGCTGGTTCGGCGACAGCGACCCCTTTGCCTTCCGCACTGAATATAGCCCTGCTGAAGGCATAGAAAAGTTTTCAGTCGGTACGCCTCCTGTAATGTCCCTGTCAGCCATTGAGCCGGCCCTTAATATTACCCTTTGTGCAGGTATAGAAAAGACCAGGGAAAAATCTGTCAAACAGACAGAATACCTTCTTTTCCTGGTAAATGAGTATTTGAATGAATTGGGATTTGAATCCGGATCACCGTCTGCGTCTGAAAGGAGGGGGTCGCATGTAACCATCAGGCATCCTGAAGGTTTCCGTATCTGCAAAGCCCTAATCAACCCACCCGACTCGGGCATGAAGGTAATCCCTGATTTCCGTTCACCTGACAACATCAGGCTGGGTATTGCTCCTTTATATAACACTTACCAGGAGATATGGATGGCTGTAAACCGTATCAGGGAAATCACTGCTAACGGGCTTTTTGAAGAATTTACCGGTTTGAGGGATGGGGTGACTTAGAGATGTCTTCCAGATGTC